>CAMELY010000156.1 GCA_945926565.1 uncultured Clostridia bacterium
CAGCCGCAGAGGAAGGCCAGAGGGCGGGAGCCGGCTTCCCGGAAGTAGACGTACTGGCCGCCATCCTCCGGATAGGCGGAGGCCAGCTCTGCATAGCAGAAGTTGGCGGGAATCTGGAGCACGCCGCCGATGACGAAGGCGAGCACCAGGAAGAGGCTGCTGCCTGCGGCGGCGGCCACTTCAGACAGAGAGGAGAAGATGCCGGAACCTACGGTGGTGCCGACGCCCAGGGCGATGACTGCGCCCAGGCCCAATTTACGGCCTAGCTCCTTGTTGGTTTCAGGGTTTGACATGAGGATAACGCTCCTTTCGCAGTTGGCGGTCCGGCTGTGCACACCGTCGCGCCTGCAATCGTTTTCTTTCTCTTACTGTGCTGCCATTTACCTTGTTTCTGTCACTCCCGAGGGGGATTTTCGATGATTGCGATCACCGAAAATCGATATCACAACAGCGGCAGGTCCTTGGGGCCTCCTCTGCCGCTGTCATAATCGGGTTACGGCTGGCCCTCCACAATCACCAGAATGTTCCGCTGAGCCGGGCCGTCGAACTCGCAGAAATAGACGTCCTGGGCGCCGCCGCGCTGAAGCTGGCCCTCCTGAATTAGGAAGTGGCAGTGGTTGCCGGTGAGCAGCGCCTTCAGGTGTCCGGTGGGATTTCCGGCGGTGGAGCCGTAGTCCTTCAGCATCCGGGCGTGGCTGTAGGGGCGGTCCTCCGGGGCAAATTGCTCCAGGGCGACGGCGATGTCGCTCTCCAGACACTCCAGCGCCTCGTTGACCGTGATGCCGGTGGTGGTGTGCTTGGTCAGTACGGTGACCATGCCGTTTTGGACGCCGCTCTCGGCCACAATCGCCTCCACCTGAGGGGTGATGACGTCCAGCTCCACATATTGCTTGGTCAGAATGCGGATGGTTTTCACATACATTGCCGGTTTCCCTCCTCTCAGTCCAGACCGCCCAGAAAGTCAACGGCGTTCCGGCCCCGGATCAGCTCCAGGGTGCTCTCCCGCAGGCCCAGCTCGCCGATGGCCTGGGCCATGCGGATCTGTTCGAAGCGGGGGTTGTTGGAGCCGAACAGAACCTGATGCCGCAGGCTGCGGTCAATCCAGGTGATGGGGATGTCCCGGGTGAAGGTCTGGGTATAGAATTCCCGGGCGTTGTCAAAATAGAGGGCTCCGGTGTCCGCGTAGACGTTGGCATATTTCACCATCAGCATGGCGCTCTCCCGAATCCAGGGCCAGCCGAAGTGGCCCAGGCAGATGCGCAGCCGGGGATGCCGCTGTGCCACCGGCTCGAAGGCCAGGGGATGGCAATAGCTGGTGAGGGTATCCGGCTCCCAGGAGAGTCCGGAGTGGAAGAGAACCGGCTTGTCATACCGCTCGCACAGCTGATAGATGGGCTCCAGCCGGGGATCCGAGGGCATAAAGTGCTGCCGGCCGGGATGGAGCTTGAGCCCCTTCAGCTTCAGGCGGGAAAAGGCGTCCTCCAGCTTGTCCGCCGCGTCCGGCTGAAGCGGGTCCACGCTGGCAAAGCCGATGAACTTGTCCGGCGCCAGATCCACCAGACGGCGGATCTCCTCATTTTCCACCAGGGCGCAGCCCACGGTGGAGGTATAGTCCTCCGGCAGGAGGCAGAGCTTGTCCAGACCGGCGCAGCGCATCTGATTGAAGATGTGCTCCAGGGGAGCGGTGCCGTTTTTGTGGATGTTCAGCGCCTCGTGCCGCAGCTCCTCCCGGCGGGGGTCCCGGTTGATGGGCTCGTAAAAGGCCGGATGGACGTGGATATCAATAAACATCTCAATGCATCCTTTCCAGTATTCCGGCTTACAGGCCCACCTGGCCCATCATGGCCCGGACATTGTCCACCGCCCGCTTGGCGTACATCCGGGGCTCGTTGATGTAGCCGGTGACCAGCTCCAGGGTGGCGGTTCGGTCATAGCCGATCCGCTTGAGCTCGTAGAGCATCTCCTTGAGCGGAATGGAGCCCTCACCGGGCATAATGTGGCTGTCGGTGCCCTGCTCGCCGTCGATGATGTGCATGTGATCCATCTTGCCGCCCAGCTTGTCAAAGTAGGCCATGATGCTCTCGTGCTGGACAAAGGGGGGCACCACATCGCACATGCCCACCACATAGGGGTTGTCAATCCGGCGAAACAGCTCCGCCAGGTCGTTGGCCCGGGTGAAGAAATTGGACTCATAGGGGGTCAGGGCCTCCACCGTCAGCTTGACGCCCACCTTGGCGGCGTGGTCGCCCAGCTCCCGGATAGTCTTCTCCAGCCGGGTCCATAATTGGTCATAGGTGGCCAGATAGCCGCCGTTGGCCGGGCTGGTGAGCATGAACTCGGCGCCCATCTCCGCCGCCATGTCCAGGCAGAGCTTGAGATAGCGGACCGCGTCCTCCCGCTGGGCCTCGGAGCCGATCATGTAGTTGTAGGGATAGGCGTTGTGCTCCGGGGTGTAGCCGATGACCGGCATCTCGTACTGGTCGATGAGCCGGCGCACCTCCTTGATCTCCCCCGCCTTCAGATCCGGGGCAAAGGCGTGGGGCCGGCCGCCCCAGAGCTCAATATAATCGTAGCCGTACTCTCTGGCGTCCTGGAAGCAGTGCTCCAGGGGATTGCGCTGATAGCCAGAGGTGAACATTCCGATTTTCATAACAAGTCCTCCTTTATGTTCTCTCTTGCGGCCCCGCCTCAGTCGGATACCCAGGGCTCGAACACCTGCACCACACCGGCGGCCACCTCGGCCCCCTTGGCAAGGCAGTCCCGCACCGGCAGGCCCAGAAGCACGCCGAAGAGGAAGCCGGCAATAAAGCTGTCGCCTGCGCCCACCGTATTGACCACATGGGGGGCGGGGCAGATGCCATAGCTGATAAACCCTTTTCCGTCATAGGCCAGGCTGCCCTTGTCGCCGAAGGTGGCCACGGCGACCTTCATGCCCCGGTCCACCTTGTCCTTGAGAAAGCCCTCAATATAGGCGTCCCGCTCCTTATGATAGGAGTAAAAGCCGTAGTCCACATAGGGCAGCGTGGACTCCACCAGGGGATGCTCCAGCCGGTCGGCGTAGTCAAAGCTAATGAGCGCATTGCCGGCGGCCTTGATGTCGGGAAGGACGTCCTCCGCCTTGCCCCAGAGGGCGGTGTGCACCAGGTCATGGGAGGCGGCAAAGGCCACATCCTCCCGGTCAAATACGATGTGCTCCAGCACGCCCTCGATATACTCGCCGTGTACCCGGTCATTGCCGTTCATATCCATATAGGTCACGGCGGTGGCGCCGTCGCCCACCTTGAGGTGGCTCACATCCATCCCTTCCTCGGTCAGCGTCCGAATCATCCACTCGCCCTCCGGATCGCTGCCGGTGGTGCTGATGATGGCGGTGGGCACGCCCAGCTTGCGTAGATTGACGCCGGTGTCCACCGCGTTTCCGGTGGGATAGCGGCGGTTTACCTCTTTCCCGTCGATGAAGCGATAGACGTCAATACAGTTGTCTCCGATCATGGCCGCTTTCATGCTGCATCCTCCTTCTGACGCCTGTATGCAAATTATAGCAGACAGGCAATTCATTTTTCTAAACCACATTTCTAAGTATAAGGACA
>CAMELY010000157.1 GCA_945926565.1 uncultured Clostridia bacterium
TTCTGACCAAGGACGAGGGCGGCCGTCACACCCCCTTCTTCAACAACTATCGTCCTCAGTTCTACTTCCGGACCACCGACGTTACCGGCATCATCTCCCTGCCCGAGGGCGTTGAGATGTGCATGCCCGGCGACAACGTGGACATGGACGTTGAGCTGATCACTCCGATCGCTATCGAGACCGGCCTGCGTTTCGCTATCCGTGAGGGTGGCCGTACCGTTGGTTCCGGCGTCGTCATCGCCATCAACGAGTAATTTACCCCTTATGAAAAAGAGGACTGGCACACTGCCAGTCCTCTTTTTTCAACCGGAACGAAAGGAGGGGACTTATGCCCCTGAACAAAACGCTGGAGGCCGCAGCTCTGCCTGAGGTGCAGGAGACGCTGTCCAATCTGGTGGGGGATCAGCCGGTGCGCACCCTGGAGGACTTTCTCAAGACGCCCCTGGTACACGGCGCGCTGACCCTGCTGGTCTGCCTGCTGGTGGCCAAGCTGGTGCTGACCATCACTGACCGGGCGGTCAGCCGGATCAAGGTGGAACAGACCATGCATAAGTTTTTCCGCTCCGTACTGCGGGTGGTGGTCTACACTCTTGTGGTGCTGGTGGCGGCGGACAGCTTCGGCTTTAACGTCAGCTCACTGGTGGCCCTGGTCAGCGTTTGCGGCGCCGCCTTCGCCCTGGCCGCCCAGAACACCCTGGCCAACTTCTTCGGCGGCATTTTGCTGCTGATCACCAAGCCCTTTCTGGTGGGGGACTACGTCTCGGTGTCCAGCGGGGAGGGCACCGTGGTGGAGATCGGCCTGCTGAACACCCGCCTGCGGACAGTGGACAGCCGGATTGTCATCGTGCCCAACGACACGATTTTCTCCGGCACCATCGTCAACTTCTCCCAGACCGGCCTGCGCCGGATTGACCTGCAATTCTCCATCAGCTATGGCAGCGATATTGATCGTGTGCGCAGCGTGATGCTGGCTGTGCTGGAGGCCAACCCCATGGTGCTTCAGGAGCCGGAGCCTCCCTTTGCCCGGATCACTGCCTACGGAGACAACGCCATCACTTACACCGCCCGCTTCTGGTGCAGGATCAGCGATTACTGGCCGGTACAGTATGACCTGCTGGAGGACATGAAAAAGGCCTTTGACGCCAATGGGATCGTGATTCCCTACAACCACCTTAATATACATATGGTCAAGGATTGACAGAGTCTGCCCTGGCCATGCGCTAAAAGCGTCCGTACTTGCTGCGGACGCTTTTGCACGTTCAGGGGGCGATCCCTTAAGCCTTCTCCCGGGGAACCAATGCGGTCATAAATCCGTCCAGCTGTGCAGAGCGCAGCTCACCGCCCACAATTTCCCCGTCCAGCACCAGCAGGTCGGCCAGAACGTTGTCCTCACCGGTGGGGTAGTTGGCGATGGGATAGCTGTACCGGGTGACCGTCTCGCCCGCCCAGACGGTCAGATCAAAGCCCCCCTCCCGCTGCAGAGCCAGGTAGGCGTCATATTCCGAGCCGAAGTCCTCGGGCAGAAGCACCTGCTCGGTGCTGGGCGGGCCGGAGACCTCCCAGCCCAACTGCTCCAGATAAGCGGTTTGATCCGCCTCTGTCCGGGCCAGCAGCGCGGCGGAGACGGCGGGGGCCTCCGTCTGTCCGCCCAGCAGACACAGGGCGAAGGCTGCGGCCAGAGTGAGCACGGCGGACAGATCCCGCCAGCGGATCCGGGCGGCATAAATCACCATGGAATCTTCCTCCCATTCCAGACATTGTGA
Organism: uncultured Clostridia bacterium; assembly: GCA_945926565.1. Classification (GTDB taxonomy): domain Bacteria; phylum Bacillota; class Clostridia; order Oscillospirales; family Oscillospiraceae; genus Onthomonas. Next base: position 1,764 of record CAMELY010000157.1, read on the forward strand.
TGAAAAAAGATATGTTCCTTCGGGAGAAAATATGATATAATCTTATTGTTGCGATAAAACGGTTCCGGAACGGACGCCGGGGCAAAGGGGAGGAGGCCGGCCTATGGGCAAGCCGATGCGATTGGACAAGCTGCTGGCCGACACCGGCCGCTGGTCCCGGAAGGAGGCCCGGGAGCTGCTCCGTCAGGGGAGACTGACCCTTAACGGGGCGGTGGTTCGCCAGGGGGATCAGAAGGCGGATCCGGAGGGGGACGAGATCCGGGTGGACGGAGGCCCTCTGGGCTGGAGCGCCCACTGTTACCTGATGCTGAACAAGCCTGCGGGCTATCTCTCCGCCACCGAGGACCGGAGCGCTCCCACCGTGCTGGATCTGGTGCCGCCGGAGCTGCGGCGGCCGGGTCTGGCTCCGGTGGGCCGCCTGGACAAGGACACCACCGGTCTGCTGCTGCTCACCGACGACGGCCAGCTGGCCCACGCCCTGCTCTCACCCCGCCGCCATGTGGATAAGGTCTACCTGGCCAAAGTGGAAGGTACCGGCAGCCTGGCGGACTGTCAGGCCTTTCAGGAGGGGATTGTGCTGGCCGACGGCACAAAATGTCTCCCCGCCCGGCTGGAGCTGCTGGAGCCGGGGCTGTGCCGGGTGACGGTTCGGGAGGGCAAATTTCACCAGGTCAAGCGGATGCTGGCCAGCCGGGGCCTGCCGGTGCTGGCCCTGGAGCGGCGGGCCATGGGCCCCCTGGAGCTGGACGAGGGCCTGGCGCCGGGACAGCTGCGGCCGCTGACCGAGGCGGAGCTGCAGGCGCTACGGGAGGGCTGAGACGGCTGTCTGGCCTTTCGTCGAATTGTACAAAAGAATTGCGGAAAACTATTGAAATTATTCGTGGCAGACGGTATAATAAAAATCAATAATCGGGCGGATACAGCCGAAAAGCGGGCATTCATGCCGCTGGTGCACATGAGGAAGGGAGAGATATTTTAATATGTCGAACCGCATTTTCCAGAGCGTCGTTCTCCAGATGAAAGAGAGTACAGATCGGGTGATCGGCGTCATTGATGAGGATGGTGGGGTGATTGCCTGTAATGACCTGCCCGTGATCGGTGAGAACTGGTCCAGTGTGGTCAATACTGTCAACAGTGTCCGGGACGAAGTGGTTGTCGCGGAGGGCAAGACCTTCAAGGCTCTCAGCGGCTGGAGCGCACAGTTTGACTATGCTGTCTTTGTCAAGGGCGAGGACGAGCAGGCCAAGCTGATCTGCTCCATGGCGGCCGTGGCGCTGAACGGAGCCAAGGTCTACTATGAGGAGAAGCATGACAAGGCCACCTTCGTCAAGAACATCATCTCCGACAACATTATGCTGGGAGATATCTATGTCCGGGCCAAGGAGCTGCATTTTGCCACCGAGGCGCCCCGGGCGGTATTCCTGATCCGTCAGGTGGGGGCCACTGACCTGACTGCCATTGACGCCATTCAGACCCTCTTCCCCGACCGGCAGAGCGACTTTGTGGTCTCCATCAATGAGACCGACGTGGTGCTCATCAAGCAGGTACAGGAGGGGATCAGCGGCAAGGAGCTGATCGCCATGGCCCAGCAGATCTCCGAGACCATGGAGAATGACCGGAAGGTCAAGGTGGTCATCGGCATTGGCACCGTGGTGGGCCATATCCGGGATCTGGCCCGGGCCTACAAGGAGGCCCAGATGGCCATCGACGTGGGCAAGGTGTTTGACACCGAGCGCTCCATCGTCAACTACGATAACCTGGGCATCGGCCGACTGATCTATCAGCTGCCCACCACCCTGTGCGAGATGTTCCTCCAGGAGGTCTTTA
>CAMELY010000158.1 GCA_945926565.1 uncultured Clostridia bacterium
ATCGGCGTGGGCAACCTGGGCTGCGCCCTGATGCAGAATTTTGATTTTGCGGACAGCGGCTTTCACTTGGCCGCTGCCTTTGACGTCAAGCCGGAGCTGATCGGTACCGAGATCAACGGCGTGCCGGTGCTGCCAGCCGGAGAGCTGGAATCCTATCTGGAGTCCAACGATGTGGCGGTGGCGGTGCTCACCCTGCCTGCCCGGTATGCCCAGTATACGGCGAATCTGCTCATGGAGCACGGGATCCGGGGCATCTGGAACTTTACCAACTTTGACTTTGAGGTCAGCGAGGAGCACGCAGACGTGGTGGTGGAGAGCATTCACTTCTCCGACTCCATGCGGGTGTTGAGCTACCTGATCGGTGAATAAGAAAGACAACTCCGCCAGGACGGGCTGAACCGGACTGGCGGAGTTGCTTTAGCAAATGGATGGCCATTTGAAGAGCGACGATGGGGGCGAACCGTTGATGGAACAGAAAATCAGAAGAGACCGGAATATGGGCGGCAATTTGAAAAAGCTGCGGATGGAAAAGAAACTGTCTCAGGAGAAGCTGTGTGCAGAGCTCCAGCGCCGGGGCTGTGACATCGGCAGAAACACATATGCCAAATATGAGGCGGGAGAGCTGAACATCCGCGCCAGCGTGCTGATCGAATTGAAAAAGATATACGGCTGTCCCTACGAGGCTTTCTTTGAGGGTCTGGAAGGGGCCGGGCCGGAAGCATAACTCCGCCAGAACGGACAGAACCGGACTGGCGGAGTTTTTTGCACCCTTTTGGGGGAAGGGCATAGGATGGAGTGTGGCCGGGAGCACTGGCCGCAGACAAAATAACAGGAGGTACGTCTCATTATGGGATGCTGTAACAATGGTTGGGGCGGCGGCGGCTGCATTTGGATTATCATCCTGATCATCATCCTCTTCTGCTGCTGCGGCGGCAACAACTGGGGTGGCTGCGGCAACGGCTGCGGCAATGGGTGCGGCAACTGCTGAGCCCACGATTCATAGAGACCTGTAAATGAACAGGGCCCCGGCCAGGCGGCCGGGGCCTACAGTCTGTCAAAGAAGAGCGTACATGTTCCGGCAACTGTCGTACATGCTGCGAAATGAGAGATTACGCCGGGGGCGACTCCCTCAGTCGCCTTGCGGCGACAGCTCCCTCAAAGAGGGAGCCGTGAATCTATCATCCCAATCACTGTGCGTATTTGAATTGACTAGGATGGCATAATGAGCAGCTGTACCTGGGGCAACTCCTCGCTCTGGACGCAGACTGCCAGATGATACCCTCCCGCGGGGAACTCCACCAGCTGGACGGAATAGCCCGGGGCGGGGGCGGCGGCCTCAAAGCTCTTGAAGGAGCAGAGCAGTCCCTGGCCGGTACACTTGGTATAGGCCTCCTTCTCCACCCACAGGTCGAAGAGCTGCCGGTCATAGTCCTCCAGCGGCGCCGCCTGAAGCTGCCGCTGCTCGGCGGCGGTGAACTTGCGGCTCAGCTTGGGAGAGACAGGCCGCTCCTGCTGAAGATCCACTCCCACCGGCACATCGGCCACGGCGCAGACCGCCCAGAGGCCGGAGTGGGAGAGATTGAAGTGGAACTGGGGACAGCCCAGCAGATAGGGCTTGCCGTTTTCCCCCTTGTCCCGGCAGACCGGAAGAGGCACCCCCGGACAGTGGCGCTTCACCGCCCGCTGAAAGAGCAGCTCCGCCGCCAGACCCAGCATCCGGTCCCGCTGGGGCAGGGCGGAGAGCTGATAGAGACGGCTCTCCGGCACCGCGTCCCGGTAGGCGGACAGGCTGGGGTTGAGCTGGGGAATATCCAGCGCATAGAGCCAGACCATGGCTCAGCGGAGACGGCCGTAGAGACCGGTGACGTAGTGGAGCCGGTCTGCGACCACGTTGTTCAGCGCCTCCCGGCGCACCCGCCAGCTCCAGTTGCTGGAGCCCACGGTACCGGGGAAGTTCATCCGGCTGTCAGCGCCCAGACCCAGCACATCCTGGAGGGGGGCCATGGCCAGACGGCAGGGAGAGATCCAGGCGCCGGCAATGGCGCACCAGCCGATGCCCTCGTCCGCGTGGATGTGGAGGTAGTTGGTGCAGTAGTTGCGCTGCTCCGGGGTGGCCATGTCGCAGTACCACTGGACAAAGGTGGGGGTGTCGTGGGTGCCGGTATACATGACCGAATCCGGGATGCCCTTGTGGGGCAGGAAATCGGAGGAGCCGCCCACATCGTTGAAGGCGTCGGTGAGCACCTTCATGCCGGGGATGCCGCAGCCCTGGATGAATTTGACGGCGCCCTCACTGAGATCGCCCAGATCCTCGGCGATAAAGACGGCGTTGGGCACGTTCTTCCGGAAGGCGTCCAGAATCTTGGTGGCCGGGCCCTTCTTCCACTTGCCCTCCAGGGCGGTCTCGGAGTCAGCGGAGATCTCCCAGTAGTCGTAGAAGGCCCGGAAGTGGTCGATGCGGATCACGTCATAGAAGGCCATGGACTGGCGGATGCGGTTGCACCACCAGGCGTAGCCGGTCTTCTCGTGGTAGCTCCAATTGTAGAGGGGGTTGCCCCAGAGCTGGCCCTGGTCGTTGAACAGGTCGGCGGGGACGCCGGCCACGAACTTGGGCTGACGGCTGGCGTTTACCCGGAACAGCTCAGGGTGTACCCACACGTCGGCGGAGTCGGGGGAGACATAGATGGGGATGTCGCCGATGATGGAGATGCCCCGCTCATTGGCATAGGCCTTGAGGGCAGACCACTGTTGGAAGAAGAGGTACTGGAGGAACTTATGGAATTTGACGTCCTCCGCCAGCAGACCGGCGTACTTGGACACCGCCTTCTCGTCCCGGCGGATCAGCTTTTTGTCCGACCAGGCCTGGAGGGGGGCGCCGAAGTGGTCGTGGATGGCGGTGAAGAGGGCATAGTCCTCCAGCCAGTCCTTGTGCTCCTCGGCAAAGGCGTCCACCTGCTCCAGCAGCGCCTCATCTGCCGCCTGGAAAGCCTTGCGCAGCAGGGGCATGCGGGTGGCGTAGAGGAAGGGATAGTCCACCCGGTCGGGGGAGCCGTGATAGCGGACGGCGGCCACGTCGGCCTCGGTCAGCAGGCCCTGCGCCACCAGCTCGTCCAGGTCGATGAACAGGGGATTGCCCGCGGCGGAGGAGGGGGACATGTAGGGGGAGTTGCTGCCGCCGGAGGGCACCAGGGGCAGCAGCTGCCAGTAGCTCTGGCCGCCCCGCTGGAGAAAGTCCACAAAGTGCCGGGCCTCAGCGCCCATGGAGCCGATGCCGTAGGGGCCGGGGAGGGAGGACAGGTGCATTAAAATGCCACTGGAACGTGGAAACATGGGAATACTTCCTTTCCTGGAGGGAGAACCCTCGGTCAATGTCGAAAAAGGCGGAAGAGGGGAATCTTCCCCGGAAGAACAACCGGGAAACCAGACTTTTCCACCAATATTTAACTATTATATCGGATGAATGGGAGGCTGTCAATCCATAGTCCGCACGCCTGAATGCAGGGCGCAAAAAGAATGTGAAAAAGGGAAAATGTTGGTTTGTCAATGATGTGTTACACATTTGGGAATGCGGATAAGACCTGTTTG
>CAMELY010000159.1 GCA_945926565.1 uncultured Clostridia bacterium
TTCAGGGCGAACTGGCAGTTGCAGCCGCCCTCGATCTCCAGGGCGGAGATGATGTCCAGGGCCGCCGTCCGGAGCATCTGATACTCCTTGTTGGCCAGGGTCTGGGTGGGGGCGATGACGATGGAGTCGCCGGTGTGCACGCCCACCGGGTCCAGGTTCTCCATGGAGCAGATGGTGATGACGTTGCCGGCGGAGTCCCGCATGACCTCGAACTCGATCTCCTTCCAGCCGGAGATGCACCGCTCGATGAGCACCTCGCCCACACGGGAGAGAGAGATGCCCCGCTCACAGATCTCCCGCAGCATCCCCTCGTCATAGGCGATGCCGCCGCCGGTGCCGCCCAGGGTGTAGGCGGGGCGGACGATAACGGGATAGCCGATCTCGTTGGTGAAGTCCACCGCGTCCTGGACGGTGGTGACCACCTTGGAGACGATGCAGGGCTGGCCGATGGACTCCATGGTGTCCTTGAAGCCCTGGCGGTCCTCCGCCTTGCGGATGGACTCGGCGCTGGTGCCCAGCAGCTTGACCCCGTACTTGTCCAGGGTGCCGTCCTCATAGAGGGCCATGGCCAGGTTGAGTCCGATCTGACCGCCCAGGGTGGGCAGCAGGGCGTCGGGGCGCTCCTTTTCAATGATGGAGACCAGGCTGAACACGTTCAGCGGCTCGATATAGACGTGGTCGGCCACGTCCTTGTCGGTCATAATGGTGGCGGGGTTGGAGTTGACCAGCACCACCTCCATGCCCTCCTCCTTCAGGGAGCGGCAGGCCTGGGTGCCGGCGTAGTCAAACTCAGCGGCCTGACCGATGACAATGGGGCCGGAGCCGATGACCAGTACTTTGTGCATGTTCGGATCCTTAGGCATGACGGCTTCCCTCCTTAGTCTCCCGAATCAGGTCGATGAATTCCTGGAACAGATAATCGGTGTCCACCGGGCCGGGAGAGGCCTCCGGGTGGAACTGGACAGTGAAGACCGGCTTCTGCTTGTACCGCAGGCCCTCCAGGCTGCCGTCGTTGACGTTGACGTGGCTGATCTCGGCGATCTCCGGGTCGATGGAGGCGCTGTCGATGACATAGCCGTGGTTCTGGCTGGTGATAAAGCAGCGGTTCCGCTTCAGATCCTTCACCGGGTGGTTGGCGCCCCGGTGGCCGAAGCGCATCTTGTAGCTGCTGGCGCCGGTGGCCAGGGCCATGAGCTGATGGCCCAGGCAGACGGCAAAGACGGGAAGGCCGGACTCGTAGATCTTGCGAATCTCGGGGATGATGTCCACGCAGTCGGCGGGGTCGCCGGGGCCGTTGGAGAGCATGATCGCGTCATAGCCCTGGGCCAGGATCTCGTCCGCCGGGGTGTGGGCGGGATAGATGGTCAGGTCGCAGCCGTAGTGCACCAGCCGCTTTGCCATATTCCGCTTCTCGCCGAAGTCATACATGGCCACCTTGTAGCCGGGGCCGTCGAAGTGGAGCACCTTGTCGGTGGTCACCCGCTCCACGGTGCCCTGCACCCGATAGGCCTTCATTTTGGCCATCAGCGCGTCCAGGTCATAGTGCTCCTCGCAGGTGATGACGCCGTTCATGACGCCCTGGATGCGGAGGATCCGGGTCAGGGCCCGGGTGTCGATGTCCTGGATGCCGGTGATGCCGTGGCGGATCAGGTAGTCGTTCAAAGTGCTGGTGCAGCGGAAATTGCTGCCTCGGGGGGCCAGGTGACGGATCACCAGCGCCTCCGCCCAGGGATGGACGGACTCGTCGTCCTGGTCGTTGGTACCATAGTTGCCGATGAGGGGATAGGTCATCACCACGCCCTGCCCGGCATAGGAGGGATCGGTCAAAATTTCCTGGTAGCCCACCATTGAGGTGTTGAACACCATCTCACAGACCACGTCTTCCGTGCTGCCGATGCTCTCTCCCTCAAAAATGGCGCCGTTTTCCAGAATCAGGGTTGCTTTCATGCGTCAGGCCCACCTTTCAGTTGCTGCGGCGTTTCTCTGTCTTGGCCCTATTTTTCCACGGAATGGGAATTTCACAGGGCGGTATGCGCAAAAAAAGAGAGCTCCCCCCACGCAAGGGGCTTCCTTGACGTCCGGTTTGCTCTTCACACTGCATTAGGAAAAGAATAGCACAATTTCGACCCTGTGGCAAGACTTCCGACGGCTTTCTGCGCTTTATCCAAATCATTCCCGCATATTTTCCGGCGAGATAGGCAACAATGACAACTAGAAAACTGTCAGGCGGGCTGACATTTTTTGCCCTTCGGCCGGGAGGGCAGCGGGGAGGGACAGCTTTGATTATCGCGTTTCTCAGAACGATCATCCTGTATCTGCTGATCATCGCCGGGGTGCGGCTGATGGGCAAAAAGCAGGTGGGGGAGCTGGAGCCTACCGAGCTGGTGCTGGCCATGCTGATGTCCGATCTGGCGGCGGTGCCCATGCAGGACTTCGGTATCCCCCTGCTCTTCGGCGTGGTGCCCATTGTCACATTGCTGTGCATCACTATGACCCTGTCGGTGCTGACGATGAAGAGCCTGCGGCTGCGGCTGCTGCTGTGCGGCCGGCCCAGCATTATTGTGGAGCAGGGGAAGATTCTCCAGAAGGAACTGAACAAGACCCGGATGACTCCGGACGAGCTGATGGAGGAGCTGCGCCTCCAGGGGGTCACCGACCTCGCCACCGTGAAATACGCCATTCTGGAGACCAGCGGCCGGGTGTCGGTGCTGCTCTACGCCAACCGGCAGCCGGTCACCGGGGCCGACCTGGGCCTGGAAGGGGAGGAGCCGGGCCTCCCCCTCACCATCATCGACAACGGCCAGCTCTATCCGGAGAATCTCCGCCGCCGGGGGCTGGATTCGGACTGGCTGGACAGGCAGCTGGCCAGCCGCGGGGTACATTCTCCCAAGGAGGTTTTTCTTATGACAGTGGACGAGCGGCAGGGGGTCTACTTTGCCCGGCGGCAGGAGGAGACATGAGGCGGCTGACCATCTCCCTGGGGCTGCTGGCCCTGCTGGCAGGACTGGGCCTGTGGAACTGCGCCCGGCTGGAGCAGGTCTCAGAGGGCATCGCCGAAACCCTGACCCAGGCCCAGGCCCTGGCGGAGGAGGGCAGGTGGGAGGAGGCGGAGCAGTGTACCCTTCAGGCCCGGCAGGACTGGGAGAATGCCGGCGCCTACCTCTATATTGTCCTCTGTCACAACTACACCGATGAGGTCAGCGCCGGCTTTCAGGAGGTACTGGCCCTGCTCCGGTGGCGGGAGGCCCCGGAATATACCGCCGCCAGCCAGAGCCTGCTGGCCCAGGTCACCCATTTCAGCGAGGCGGAGCAGCTGAATTGGAAAAATCTGCTGTAAGATGTGCTGTCATACCGGCAGAAGGTCTGCCATGGGGACATCTTTATGCGTTCTTAATGCGGATGGAAATACTTTTTTACGCTCTTTATCTGCTTTGCTCTATCATTAAGATTAAATAAAGAGGGCAGACTGTCAAAAAAGTACCTTTTGTAAATTCTAAGTCGGGATAAAAGTTCAGGAAGCCCGACCCAGGAGTTTTGTTGCGTCAGCAA
>CAMELY010000160.1 GCA_945926565.1 uncultured Clostridia bacterium
CCACGCCCTTGGCGGCGTCGATGACCATGACGGCGGAGTCGGCGGCCATCAGGGTCCGATAGGTGTCCTCGGAGAAGTCCTGGTGGCCCGGGGTGTCCAAAATGTTGATGCAGTAGCCCTGATACTGGAACTGCATCACCGAGCTGGTGACCGAGATACCTCTCTGCTTCTCGATCTCCATCCAGTCCGAGGTGGCGGCCCGGGCGTTGCGCTTGCCCTTGACCACGCCGGCCTGGTTGATGGCGCCTCCGTAGAGCAGGAACTTCTCGGTCAGGGTGGTCTTACCGGCGTCCGGGTGAGAGATAATGGCAAAGGTGCGGCGGCGGTTGATTTCGGAATCAAAATTTGACATGGGAAAACCTCCGTGGAGTGAAATGTCATCTGTTCGTGTATCAATTGCTTCAAAAATGCTGTGATGGTTCGGGAGGGCACAGAGGCCCTCCCCTACGGCAAATCACGGAATTCTCTGTAAGGGCGGCCCCTGCGGCCGTCTGTCCCACAGCAGAATATGCGCAAAATCATTTATGGCGGACAGAGCCGGATCAGGGCCATATAGAGAGCTGTTGTCCCGAAAATGCTCACCAGGGTGTTTCCCTTCCACAGGTGGAGCAGGGCGGCCACGGCCACGCAGATCAGCTGGGGCAGGCCGTGATTGCCCGCCAGCAGGTCAATATTCCGCAGGCAGTAGACCACCAGCAGGGCCATAATGGCCGGGGGCAGCACCTGGCCCAGGTAGGTGACCCACCGGGGCGGCCGCTCCCCATGGTCGAAGAGCAGGAAGGGGAGGGCCCGGGTAAAGAGGGTGACCAGGGCAATCACCCCGATGATCAGCAAAGTGTGAACGGTGCTCATGCCGCCGCCTCCCTTCGCTCCAGCCGGGGCCGGAGGGCCAGCAAAAAGGCAGTCAAACCGATGAGGGCGGGAATCAGGAACTTGTCCGCCCCCAGCAGGGCCAGGGAGGCCAGGGCGCAGACCAGGCCCACCAGGGCGGGCAGCCGGTTCTCCCGCTTTTTGATTTGCTCCACCAGCAGCACCACAAAGAGGGCGGTCATGGCAAAGTCCACGCCCTCGGTGGAAAAGGGGATCAGCGCCCCCGCCGCGCCACCCAGCAGGGAGCCGGCCACCCAATAGCACTGATCCAGCAGGGTGACGGCAAAGTAGAAGTCCGGGGCGGGCACCTCAGGGGGCACCTGGGTGGCGGTGAGCAGGGCATAGGTCTCGTCGGTGAGGCCGAAGATGAGATAGGGCTTGCGCCAGCCGGTGTCCCGGAACTGGCTGAGCAGGCTGAGCCCGTAGAAGAAATGGCGGAAGTGGAGCACCAGGGTGAGCAGCGCCGTCTGAGTCAGGGCCGCCCCGGCGGAGATGAGGGAGACCGCCAGAATCTGGCCGGAGCCGGCGTAGATGAGCACACTCATCAGCCCCGACCACAGGGCGCTCAGGCCGATATCCGACATCATCAGTCCGAAGGCCACCCCCAGGGCCAGATAGCCCGCCATCACCGGAACGGTATGGGGAAACGCCGCCCGCAGGGCTTTTCTGCTCATCTGTCCGCTCCCTCCTTTCTCTGCTTCCTGTTTCTCCCGAGAGAACACGTCAATTTTTTAGTATATAGGCTCTGCGTAAAAAATGCAAGAAGAGATGAGGAATTTCCCCAAAAAAGGAAGCGATGAAGGGAAAAACCCGCTCATCGCTTCCTTTTCAGCGTTTCTGCTCCCGGCGCTTCCGGTATTTCTCCCGGGTGGCCAGGCCGCCCCGGATGTGACGCTCCGCCTTGTTCTGCTCCAGCACCGGCTGCACCTGCCGGTAGAGGGTGGGGTTGATGCCGGGGAGGCGCTCCCGCAGATCCTTGTGCACCGTGCTTTTGCTGATTCCAAACTGTCCGGCAGCCTCCCGCACCGTCCCGTGATTCTCGATGATATAGGCGGCCAGTTCGCAGGCCCGTTCCTCAATATTTCCCCTCAAGGGCCAACACGCTCCCTCTCTCAGCATGCTCCATCCTATGCATCGACTGAGAAAAACAGCACTGACCGGCCTTGTCCGGGCAAAAAAGAGGCCGCCGGGGCTGTTTTGCCTGCCGCCGGCGGCCGTCATTCTTATTCGTAATTGTATACCAGGAACATGGGCTTGATGGCCACGACTTCGTCGTACTCGTCCTGCTCCACTGTGACGCTGGAGTTGAGATGTTTCAAATCCTGCTTGAGCACCTCCAACGCCTCCGGCACCGTCTCCGCCCGGCCCTGGGCGATGATCTCCTTCATCCGCCGGAGCACGGCCGGATGGGCGTAGTGGGCGGGGATGGGGAACTCGGGGTAGGTCTTCACATAGTCCTCCATGGCCTGCACCGCCTGGGCCAGCCGGTTTTCTACCGCCTTCCGGTTGTTCCGGGCGGTGGGCAGCACATTGGCGCTGGAGAAGAGGAAGATGGCGCCCAGACCGAAAAGCAGGAAGTACATGGCCATCCCCGCCTGGGTCATCAGGGTGTAGACGCCGTAGGCCAGGGAACAGACGCCCATGAGGACGATGGCCAGAGCCACCCACTTGTAGGCCGGGTTGCTCCGCTCATAGGTGCGTTTCTTTCGGGCGGAGATGCTCAGCTCTGTGGAGAGCTCCGGGTTTTCTCCCAGATAAGAGGCGCAGTCCTCCAGGATGCGGATGCTCTCCTTGGCCTGGGGCGAGAGGTTTTTCACCCGCTTGGCCGCCTCCCGCCGGGCCTTCTCCCGGAGACGGCGCTCCCCCTCCTTGCTGTGCAGGCGGATCTCCGGATGGGCATGCTCCAGGCAGCTGAGCAGCTGATCCACATTTTCCTCAAATTTAAAGTTGCACTGTTGTTCCTTGCCGTTGTCATACTCTACCACCAGATAGGGGATGGTGGCAAACAGACCCTTGCCGGTAAAGCCGCCCTTGCTCATGGCTAGGCGCTTATAGACCCGCTGAACAGAGGTGAAGGGGATGTAATACCGGCGCTCCAGGAAAAAGCTGTTGAGGTAAATCGCCTTTTCGCCCACGCCGCAGGGACCGAATTTTTTGCAGTGCTTCTTGTCCTCCTCCAGCTCGGAGGCCGGCAGGGGGGCGGACAGGGGATGGGGTTTGAAAATCATAGGACAGTTCCTCTTTTACTGGGGAGTGGGAAAAGGGGACGCCGGTTTCAGCGTCCCCCTCTTCCACCGAATTTGTCAGATGTATTCCGGCTGTCAGGCGGTTATGCCAGCTTGCGCTGCTTTTTCGTGCTGTACAGGAAGATGCCCAGGAACAGAGCGGCCAGGACGATGCCCACGGGGTAGGCGATGGCGGTGCTCAGATGCAGGCACTCGGGAGCACTGAAGAAATAGGTCATGGAGACCGCGCTCATGAAGGTAGCGGGCACTACGGTGATCCAGTAGTTCTTCTTCTCCTGGAAGAGGAACATGCTGGCAGCCCACAGGACGATCATGGCCAGGGTCTGGTTGGTCCAGCTGAAGTAACGCCAGATCACGTTGT
>CAMELY010000161.1 GCA_945926565.1 uncultured Clostridia bacterium
GCTCCGGATTTTCCGGAGCCCCTGCAGGAAAGCAACAATAATTTTGCAATAGGAGAAGGATCGTTCTGTGTGCCGGTGTCTGCCCTGCTCACTGCGCGTGCTGTGCCTTTTCCAGCCGCTTGGCCTCCCGCTTCGCCTGCCGCTTTTCCAGCTTGGCCAGCTTACGGCGGCTGGGTTTGAAGCCCCGGAAAATCACATAGGCAAACCACAATGCCAGCAGTCCGAACACGATGTCCACTGTAAGGATGATTTTATCAGACAGGCGTGTCCCGTCCTGGAATACGCTGCCGGGCATGGCACCGTTCATAGCGTTGGAATTTGCGATTGTGTACAGGATGCGGTGCAGAGCAGCCCGGGCGTAGTGATAGTGGGTCGGATTATCAGGATCAAAGTCAAAGCGGGCACTTTCCTCAGCATAGGTCAGCTTGGCATCCGCGCCGGCTTCAATCATCTGATAGCCGTCCATAAATACGCCGGTATTGGCGTTGTCGGTGAGGACAAAACCGTTGAAGCCCCACTCGTTTCGCAGCAGACCGGTGATCAGGTTGTAGGAGCCGCCGGTCCAGGTAGCGCCGATACGGTTGAAGGCAGTCATAACCGCCTGGCTGGCCCGGACAGTGCGGGTTGCATTCTGGCAGCTGCCGTCCGCCTGCTGCTCCACATAGCTCAGCTCCACATCCCCTACCTTCATGCACATCTCAAAGGGCACCAGATACAGCTCCCGGGCGGACTGCTCATTCAGCCAGGTGGCAATGCTGTATTGTCCCGGCCGGTCGCCCCGGTGATTCTCCTGATCGTTAAAGGCAAAGTGCTTGATGTAGGTGTACATACCCTTGGAGGCCGCACCGTAGATGGCGTTGGAGCCCACCGCGCCGGAGAGAAAAGCATCCTCGGAGTAATACTCGCCGTTGCGGCCGGAGAAGGGGGTGCGGTGAATGTTCATCGAGGGGGCGTACCAGCCGTTGCAGCCGCCCAGCAGGGCCTCGTTGCCGATCATGGTGCCGAACTCCAATGCCAGCGCTTGATTCCAGGTCTGGGCCAGCGTCATGGAGTTGGGATACATTTTCCCTGTACCGCCGTAGATCAGGCCGGCAGCAGTATCGGCGTCGATGGTAAAGGGCTTGTTCACAGATTCAATATACTCGACGCCATAGCCGGAGAGGGCGATGGTATTGTAGTAGTCCTCCTGGGTGAGCTGATCCAGCAGAGCGTCCCACTGGGGGTCATCAAAGGCCAGACCACGCATCTCAATCAGGGTCAGGCCGTTGTCCGCACCGTAGACGGGAGCATCGGCGATGGATTCCGGGTCAACGGGAGAGCCGGAGTCAAAGGAGTCCAGCTGAGCGATCAGCTCGGCACTGGCTGTCTTTTTCCAGGTGTAGGACACTCCGTCCTCGCCGTTGATCTCGCCGCCCCAGGTGCTGACGATATTGCTGGGCTCACCGTCGTGCGTGGGGAAGGTGCCAGCCCAGTCGCTGCGGGTCAGGTAGGTGATATCTCCCCTGGCATCGTCAAAGAGGTTGGAAACCGGCGCGCCGGTGTAGGAGTCCACGGAATAGGTGACAGCATCTGTATCCAGCGTCTCGGGAGTGTAGACCGCCGTCATTGCGGCGTTCCCCTCCCCTGTCATGCCGTCGGCAACGGTGTAGCCCTTGGCAGCCAGGACGTTGTTGACAGCGTCGTGGGCGTTGGCCGCGGCGGTGATATAGTAGTCGCCGGCGTCCAGAATGTAGGTTTTGGCATGGTTGGCGTCATAGGCTTTGAGCTGTTCCCGCTGGAAGGTTACCTCTACCGTCTCAGAGGCGCCGGGGGCCAACTCGCCGGTTTTTGCATAGCCCACCAGCATGACAGAGGCTTTTTCCACGCCATACTGCCTGTCGTAATCGATGTAGGGGCTCTGGACATAGATCTCCACCACATCCTTGCCGGCCACATCGCCGGTATTGGTGACGTCCACGGAGACGGTGCAGGCGTCATCTGCCCATTCGGTTCGGAAGTTGGACCACTGGAAGGTGGTGTAGGACAGTCCATAGCCGAAGGGATAGATCACTTCCGCACTGTAATCGTAATCCCCGGTATTCCCCTGGCCCATAACCACATCCTCATAGCGGGTCTCATAGTATTTGTAGCCCACATAGATGCCCTCAGCGTAGGATACATAGTTGTACTTGGTAGGATTGCCGCTCTCATCGAAATAGAGATAGTCGCCGAAGTTCTGGGCGGCGGGGCTGGCCAGCGCATCGGCGGCAAAGGTGTCCACCGTCCGGCCAGAGGGGTTGATCTCGCCGGTCAGAATACCGGGCAGGGCCTGAAGTCCGTCCGGCGCGCCCAGAACCGCCTTGATGCTGGGGTAGTCCTTCAGCCAGTCCAGCTCCAGCGCGGCGTTGGAGTTGACCACCAGAATCACTGTATCAAAGTTGTTGTTCAGATAGCGGAGAATTTCCCGCTCAGTGGAGTCCGGCTCCAGGTAGGTGCGGGCTTTGTCCTCCTGGGAGTCGGCGTGGTTGTACATGCTCCGGGGCATGTCCCGGCCCTCGCCGGCCACCCGCTTCAGAAAATACACCGGGACTGTGCCCTCCATGCTCTCCAGAACGCCGTCGGATTTCTGCAGCTCAGAGAGCGGACATTCGTTGATCCGGAAGTCCTCGGCGTCACCAAAACTGATGGAGCCGGAGGCCAGGCCGTAGCCGTTCTTCTGCGCTTCCTGATAGAAGCTCCACAGCGTCTCGTTGACACCCAAGCCGGCACTCTGGAACAGCGTTTTCAGGTCGGTACCTCCACCCAGCAGTCCGCCGCCGGCGCCCAGCCCGGCGGAGTTCACGCTGACAAAGCTGAAGACAGTGCCCTTGGCCACAGGCAGCGCGTTTTCCCGGTTTTCCAGAAGCACCACGCCTTCTTCAGCGATGCTGCCGGCCAGGGCATCCTCCGCTGCACCGATGGTGTCCGCAGTGTAGTCCGGCTTGTTGTACTGCAGATCCAGTCCCTCGGTGTCTGCCTTGGAATTGTCCACACTGCGGTCAAAGCCGCCCGCGATGCTGTCCAGCATCCGGGCATAGGCGGGAACCAGTGTGTTGACCCCTGCAATCCCGGCCAGGAACACTGCGATCAGGAGCAGACAGACCGCGGTGCGCAGCGTCAGCCGGATGATCTGCCCGGCCGACTTCTTTCCCTCTTTCATTTGTTTGCCTCCTCTGAAGTAATTTGCCGTCTCGCCGACGGCTACTGTACTCAGTATAGCAGGCTGTCTTTCGGATCGGGCAGAATTTGCCGCAGGCTGTCATTTTTCTGCCGCAGGCTGCTGCTCACAGAGGGGAAAGGCGATCTGCAGGACAAACTGGCTCTGTTCTGCGCCGATGGTAAATAATCCATGATATTTCTCTCCGATGTCCCGGATGCTCTTCAGCCCAAAGCCGTGATTTTGCCGGTCCTCCTTCTGGGTCACTGGAAGGCCGTCCCGCAGATCCAGGGT
>CAMELY010000162.1 GCA_945926565.1 uncultured Clostridia bacterium
GAGGCTCCGGAGACCACGGCCTGCCCCGTGCCGGCTGTCCGCCGGATGGCCCGGGTGCCCGCCTGAACCGCCCGCTCTGTCAGGGCGATGGCCTCCTTTGGGTCTCTGTTCTGGAAGATGGGGAGGTTGAACAGGCTCCAATCCGAGGGCAGGGCCACCGGACAGAGCAGCCGGAACCCCGCCGCCGCCCAGAGGGCGTAGGAGTAGACCTTCGGGGCTCTGCGCAGCAGAAACCGCAGGGCAAACAGCACCAAAATCACCGGAACGGTGCTGAGGCTCAGCTCCGCCACCGTGAGAAACAGGCTGGTCAGTTCATTGGTCATCTCCTCACCCCCTGTGCTGGTCGATCAGCGCCTTCAGCTCCTCCGCCTCCCGGTCAGAGAGGGTTTTGCCCCCCAGAAAGGCGGCCACAAAGCCGGGGAGAGAGCCTTGAAAGGTGCGCTCCACAAAATAGTTGCTCTCCTGCCGCTGCACCTGATCCCGGGAGACCAGGGGAGTGACCAGAGCGTTCTCGTTCTGGATCAGCCCCTTGTCGCAAAGGCGCTTGAGCTGGGTATAGGTGGTGGACTTTTTCCAGCCCAGCCGGGCCTGGCACAGCTTGACCAGCTGCCCCGAGGGCACAGGAGCGTGCTCCCAGATCAGCTCCAGCAGTCGGTAGTCGCTGTCGCAGAGAATGTAGTTCGACATGGAATTCCTCCTTTCGGTGGTCTATAACTGTAGACCTCTTGCAAGCAGTCTACAACAGTAGACCAGAATTGTCAAGAGGCGGAGGAAAGGGAAAGCGTGAATTTGTGCTGGCTGTGGCGGAAGGAAAACCAAAAAGGGCGTCCGAACCTTGGCTCGGACACCCCAGACTGTCGAAAAAGGATGTTTGGCGATTTTTAATGAAGGCTAAAAGTTCAGGAAGCCCTCTGCAAGAGTTTTGTTGCTTTAGCAACAAAATAAAATCAAATCTGTTTTTTGGACGGGCGTGTACCGGCCAAAAAACACAGGGAGGCCGGGAGTGTGCGCGCGAAGCGCGTGCGCGGACGGCCGCATTTTCGAACAAAATCGTAGATTTTGTTCGAGCGTGTCGATCTTTATCGACACGCAAGGGCGTCCGAACCAAGGTTCGGACGCCCGTATGGTCAAAAAAGCCGATTACAGATACTTCTTCACACCCTCGGAGGCGGTCTCGGGGTCGGCGGAAATGGTGATAGTGAACTTCAGGCCGTTGGCGTCGCTGAAGCGATCCACCCAATCCAGGAACTCTTCGACCTGGGCCACATCCTTGCAGGGAACCACCTTGCCCAGGTTATCCAGGAAGATGTGGGTGATGTCGTAGTTGCCCGCGTACAGGCCGCTGACAAAACCCTTCAGGGCCTCAAAGCTGGGGAGGTAGAAGTCGCTGGCTTCAATCAGACGGATATGGTAGTGAATGTCGTAGACCAGCTCCCGGTCCCACTCAATGCACACCACGTTGCCATGCTCGGTGAGAACAGCGGAGTTGATCATCTCGATCAGCTGCTTTGTTTTACCGGAACCCTTGGGATCCATAATGACTCTAACCATGGTCAGTCACTCCTTTAAAATTACACCTGCGGACAGGTGGGATTTCTGTGTGGATATTCTATCATAGAAGCCGGGAAGATTCAACAGAGTTTTGAATGAAATTTCTCAAAAGATACACCGGGCGCAGAAGGGGAGGGAAAAGCGATTGCGCGGGGAAGGGTGCTGTATTATAATAGCATGGAACATACCGGGGCACGCCCCGAAAAAAGAGGAGCGGCGAGATGAAACTGATCTCATGGAATGTCAACGGCCTGCGGGCCTGCCTGAAAAAGGGCTTTGAGAACGCCTTTTACGCCCTGGACGCCGACCTGTTCTGCCTCCAGGAGACCAAGCTGCAGTCCGGTCAGGTGGAGCTGGATCTGCCCGGCTACCACCAGTACTGGAACTACGCAGAGAAAAAGGGCTATTCCGGTACGGCAGTGTTTTCCAAACAGGAGCCCCTGTCTGTGTCCTACGGCATGGGCATTGAGGAGCATGACCATGAGGGCCGGCTGATCACCCTGGAGTTTGAACTGTTCTACTTTGTCGGCTGCTATACCCCCAACGCCCAGAACGAGCTCAAGCGGATTGACTACCGGATGCGCTGGGAGGAGGATCTGCGGGCCTATCTGATGGAGCTGGACAAGAAAAAACCGGTGATCTACGCCGGAGATCTGAACGTGGCCCACCAGGAGATAGACCTGAAGAATCCCGGCCCCAACCGGGGCAATGCCGGCTTCTCCGACCAGGAGCGGGAGAAGATGACCGAGCTGCTCTCCTCCGGTTTTACAGACAGCTTCCGGTTCCTATACCCCGACCGGACGGGGGCCTATTCCTGGTGGAGCTACCGGTTCAACGCCCGGAAGAACAACGCGGGCTGGCGGATCGACTACTTCATCGTCTCCGACCGGCTGCGGGACAAGATTGCCCAGGCGGACATCTACCCGGAGATCACCGGCAGTGACCACTGCCCGGTGGGTCTCAGGCTAGAGCTGTGAGGGCGCCCGATATGAGTCGGCATCCCCGGGTTCTCTCGGTGCAGGATCTGTCCTGCATCGGCCAGTGCTCCCTGACGGCGGCCCTCCCTGTCCTCTCCGCCTGCGGGGCGGAGTGCTGCGTGCTGCCCACGGCGGTGCTCTCCACCCACACCGGTCCGGAGTTCACCCGGCCCCATGTCCGGGATCTCACCGATGATCTGGAGCCGGTCTGGCGGAGATGGCAGGCTCAGGGCATCTCCTTTGACGGCATCGGGGTGGGCTATCTGGCCTCCCTGGCCCAGCTGGAGCTGGTGTCCGGGCTGATTGAGGGTCTCCGGGGACCGGAGACCCTGGTGCTGCTGGACCCGGTCATGGGAGACAACGGCCGGTTTTATTCCGGCTTCGGCCCCGACTTTGCCCGGGGGATGCGAGGCCTGTGCGCCCAGAGCGACGTCATCCTCCCCAACCTCACCGAGGCCCGGTTTCTGCTGGGAGATTGGGAGATTCCGGAGACCTATGACGAGGCCTTCTGCCGGGAGACCGCCCTGGCCCTGGCAGACCTGGGGGCCGGATGGGTGGTGCTCACCGGGTTGGACTGTATCCCCGGCCAGGTGTCCAGCCTGATCTGCCGCTGTGATACCGGAGAGACCCGGCTGCTCAGCCAGCCCCGGCTCCCCGGCCGCCATCACGGCACCGGCGACCTGTTTGCCGCCGCCTGCCTGGGCCTGCTGCTCCGGGGGGAGCCGCTGGAGACGGCGGCGGAGCAGGCGGGCGCCTTTGTGGCCGCCGCTATCCGGAATACCGAGCCAGCGCACAATTACGGCGTCCGGTTTGAGGGGTGTCTGGGGATGCTGACGATTTGAGAATACAAAAAATAGGGCAGCCTGTACAGAACCTGTACAGGCTGCCCCGGCATTTCAACTACTTTTGTTGTCAGACACCCTGACAATTGGCCG
>CAMELY010000163.1 GCA_945926565.1 uncultured Clostridia bacterium
ATCTGATAATAGGTGAGCTTGGCGGCGATCTCCTGCTCGGTGACGCCGGGCTTCAGGTGGTTCAGGATCTCCAGGAAGGTCTTGTCCGTCACGTCCTGGGCGGCCCGCATCAGCTCCAGCTCCTCCTCATCCTTAGCGGCCCGGAGCTCCAGAATCAGCTGCCCGGCGGGGATCAGCTCCACCCCGCTGCCCAGCGCCTCCTGCCAGCGGCGGTACTCCCTGAGGGTCATGGCGTCCTCCTGGATGCCCACCCGGCGCAGGCCCTGACGGGCGATCTCTGCCTGGGCCAGAGCCAGGTGATCCCTCCCCCGGGCGATGGCAGTCACCGAGCAGCCGGTGACCTGGGCCCGGGCGGCCTCAATATACCGGGAGTCGGTATAGTAGCAGCAGTCCCCCTCAGTGACCAGCACCACGCCCTCTCCGTGGAAGCCCACGGCATAGGCCTCTCCCGACTCGCTGGTGACCAGCATGGCCTCCAGGTCATAGTGTTTCAGCTTTTCCTGAATGTTTGCAAGATGATTCATATTATTCTGCCTCATTTCTGATCATTTGATAACACTGCTTCATGGCGAGGGCGTCCTCGCTCTGGGTGCCCGCCGACTCGCAGATGATTCTGGGACTCCAACCCCGGCGGACCAGCTCCCGGGCCAGCGGCGGGAAGTCCGGCCCCCAGCCCGGATCCCGGAACCGGAGGTGTTTGTTCTCTCCGCCCTTGAGGGTGAACTCGATCTTGGAGAAGTGGCTGTGGAACCGGCTGGCCCGGGTCTCGCCCAGGGCGTTTGCCAGCTTGTCCAGCATGGCCCGGCAGGCCTCGAGGCCATGCTCCGCCCCCAGGCTTCGGGCATAGAGGTGGCCGAAATCCACACAGGGGAGCAGCCGCTCATCCAGTGAGCACAGCTCCAGCACCTCGTCCAGATCCCCCAGCTGGTTGATCTTGCCCATGGTCTCGGGGCAGAGGGTGATCTCCCCCAGCCCCTGCTCGTCGCAGGCCCGGAGAATCGCCCGGAGGCTGTCCTTGGCAATCTCCAGAGCCTCTCTCCGGGTGCGCTTCATCAGGGCCCCGGAGTGGATCACCACCCGGTCTGCACCCATCCACACCGCCGCCCGGCAGGAGGCGGTCACATAGCCGATGTTCTTCTCCAGGCTCTCCGGGGCCGGGTTGGACAGGCTGATAAAATAGGGGGCGTGGATGGAGAGGGCAATGCCCGCCTGCCGGGCCTTCTCCCCCAGCGCCCGGGCGGTGTCCTCCCGAACCCGGACCCCCCGGCCGCACTGGTACTCATAGCAGTCCAGGCCGATGGAGGAAAGCCAGCCGGGAGCGTCCAGGCTGGACTTGCTCACCGTCTGCAAAAAGGTGTCGGAATTGCCCGCCACCCCGAACAGCGCGCCCATCAGAAGCCCTCCTTGTTGGGGCACAGGGCCCGGAAGGGAGTCTCCACCCCATAGCGCAGCCGCCGGAACCAGTTGTCCAGGGCCACCGGCCGCACCAGGACGGCGGTCACCCCTCCGTTGTGGGCACCCCAGATATCGGTAAAAATTTGATCTCCCACCATGAGGGCCTGCTCCGGGGGACAGCCGGTCTGCTCCAGGGCCCGGTGGAAGGCGGCGGCCCGGGGCTTGCCCGCGTGGCTGATATAGTCCACCTCCAACCCCTGGGCGAACCGCCCGGAGCGGTTGGGCCGACGGCCGTTGGAAATGATAAACACCCGGATACCTGCCGCCTCCAGCCCCTGCTTCCACAGCCGGAGGGGCTCGGAGGGATCCTTCTCCCGATAGCGGGCCAGGGTGTTGTCCAGATCCGCCAACACCAGCCGAATGCCCCGGGCCTGAAGCCGCTCCGGCGTCAGGTCATAGATGCTGCCGATGAGGCAGTCTGGAATGAGGGGAATTGCCATGTCATTTCCTCCCGGTGTCCTTCATAGGTTAGTTATACAGAGCTAGTTTATCATTTTTCAGCGGAAATCACAAGAGGGAGGCCCGCCCATGTCTCAGATTCCCCCACTTTTCTGCGCCGTCTCGCCGGAGGCGCTGCCCCAGCTGCGCCCCTATCCCCTGACCCCCGTCCTGCTGGCCTATCAGCTGGGGCCGGGGCCCCGGCTGCTTCGCTCCTGTCCTCCCACCCTGGTCAAGGGCGGGCTGCTGTCGGTGACCCTGGGCGAGGAGGACTGCTCCGGCAATCCCGACACCCTCTGCCGTCAGGCGGTGCAGGAGTGCCGGGCCCGGAGCGCCATCGGCCTGCTGGCGGACTGGGATCGGTTCAGCCGCAGCCTCTTTCTGCTCACCCGGCAGCTGGGCCGGGCGCTGAGCCAGGCGGGGCTGCTGCTGGCCGTCCCTGAGGCCTACGGGGAGGTCACCGGCACCGCCGCCGTGCTCATCTCCTCCGCCCTCTCGGGGGGCAGCCTGGAGGTGCGGCTGAAGGAGGCATTGGAGCGCTACGGCCCGGAGCGGGTGGTGCTGGCTCTGGAGCGGATGGGGGAGGATTTCGTCCTCCCCAGCCCCTCCGGCCGGGGCACCCCCCTCTCCCCCGTCGGGCTGCAGTCTCTGCGCCAGCGGATTCGCCCCGCCGTCTATTGGTCGGGAGAGCTCTGCGCCCGGTACTTCACCTACCGCTCCAACGGGCAGATTCACTTCGTCCTCTTTGACGACGGGAGCACCCTGCGGAAAAAGCTGGAGCTGGCGGAGCAATTGGGGGTCACCCGGGCCATCGCCGCCTGGCCGGAGATCTCGGGCTGTCTGGGTGAGCTGGGGATCTCTGCCTCCCATTAGTCTGGCCCACAAACGCAAAAACACCCTGTACCGGGTGGTACAGGGTGCATTTGATGCTTAATAGAACTTTTTGCGGTTCTTCCGAGCAGCTTCGGACTTCTTGCGGCGCTTGACGCTGGGGCTCTCGTAATGCTCACGCTTGCGTACCTCGGCGAGGACGCCGGACTTAGCGCAGCTGCGCTTGAAACGCTTCAGAGCACTGTCAAGAGATTCGTTCTCTCGAACGCGAATTTCGGCCATTCTATTTTCCCTCCCTCCGATTCATGCCCAGGGAGTCTGAGTACAAGGGCACACCAACCCGCAAATAAGGGCTTGTTAGCATTACTCTACACCATACCGCCCGGAATGTCAAGAGCGGCTGTGCATTTTTCGCGGTCTCTCCCCCGGCTCGTGTCCTCGTACTGTGGAAACTGCCCTCCACTCCTTTCGCGAAGGGCAGTCATCACTTACTTGGCGGGCCGGAAAATCAGGTTGACCAGCTTGATCTTCTTGTCCTTGCCCCGCACCACGATCTGCTTGACCAGGGTCTTGCCCTCGGCCTGCTTCTGGATCTTGGGCTCGGCCAGGGCGGCCTCCACCGCGCCGGCGTCATCGATCTCGGCGGGGAGCTGGATGCTGGCACGGAGCTTGCCGGCCACCTGGATGGCCACCTCGACGGTGGCGGCCACCGTCTTGCTCT
>CAMELY010000164.1 GCA_945926565.1 uncultured Clostridia bacterium
CTTATTGAACGCAATGGCATCCAGCTCTCGCTGGGCCGCCGTGGCACTTCCGGAAGAGATGGACGAGGTCAATCCCTCCATCTGTTCCTGAGTTGTCTCCTGGACATAGCTTTTAAACGCCTCATCCCGCTGCTGGTAAATCTGGCTGCCGGCGGAGGCCAAGCCAATTCCGCCGCCGATGACAGCTCCAATTGCGGTGCCAATACCGGGCAAAAAGGAGCCCAGAGCAGCCCCGCTGGCTGCCCCGGTCAGAGCACCGGAAAACAGGCTGCCGGCATCGCTGCCGAAGGCGGATCCCACCAATGTGTTAGCCCACTCTCCTGTTGCATCCCCAGCCATTTTGAGCAGCCCGGCTTGACTCAGGGCGGACAAAAGTCCGCTTTCGCTTCCGCTCTGACGGGAGAGGCTGCTGCTTTGACTCTCCAGGTTCCGCAGCGCATTTTGTGTGTCTTTGGAGGCCTGAACGGTCTCTTTCATCACCGCATTCAGAGCCTCATACTTCTCTTTTGCACTGGCCAGGGCATCTGCGTCGGCGGCCTCTCCGGTAGCCTTATAGGCCGACTCCGCCTCTTTCAGAGCCTTTTTTGCGTCCACCAGCTGCACCTGCAGCTCGCCCTGCTGTTTCACCAGCCCGGACAGCCGGGTCTGGTAGGCCTGCGCTTTCTGCTGGGTCTCCTCCAGACTTTTTCCAAAGCTGGAGTTGGCGCTGCGCATGGCCTGGACGCCGGGGCTATATTGGTCTCGCAGAGTAACCAGGATACTGGCCTCCGGCATGTCGTTCACCTCCTGGGTGGGCATGGGCAGGTCAGCGCCGCCGTGCCTCCGCTCTCTGTCTCAGCTCCCGGATCAGGAAGCCCCGTATCAGGGCCTTTTCTCCGGCGGGCAGGCCCCAGTACTGGCCCGGGGCCCACCCCTTATCCCGAAACAGAAGATACATGAGTGTCAGCTCGCCATCCCCGCCCTCGGTCAGTTTTTTTCAATGTCCTCAGACACCATCTCTTCGATGGAGGGCTGCGGCTCATCCATGGGCCGCAGCACCGGTTTTCGGAAACCGGACAGCTGCTCCACCGCCACCGATACTGCTCGGATTTCGCCAGGCTGCAGCAGATGGGTCACCAATTCCGCGGGGGTGGTCACTCCAAATTTCCGCTGGAGCTTGTCCGACTTCCAGATCCCGCTGTCATCCCCCGCCAATACGGTCTGCAGTTCGCTGTTGGCCATGTCCTTAATCTCCAGGGCCCTTCCGTAGGGCATTCCCTTCAGCTGAAGGACAAAGGGCTCCCCGTATACCTCACTCAGCCGGGGCAGCTCAAAGCGAGCCCGGGCCAGCTGTTTCTGCACGTCCGGCGTATCCGGCCGGAGCAGCAGGTCCAAAATCTTACTCATTGTATTGCCTCCTTACGCCACTGTGGATTCCAGGAACTTATGGGAGGTGAAGGTGAAGGGCACCTCATCCTTCTGGATGGTCTTGCGCTCCCAGTTGACCAGGGGTACCTCATCCAACGACACGTTGTAGAGAGCCACCCGCTCGGAGCCGTAGGCATCGGGATCATCCAGTTTGCTGACAAAGGTTCCCCGGACGTCCTTGCCGTCCCGCACCGCGTCGGCATAGTCCTTAAAGCGGCTGTATACCTTGTAAAAGCCCACCGAGCCGGTACCCTTGGAGCCCATCACCTTGCTGTCCTCCATCATTTGGCGGGCCAGGTTGACGGCCTCCTTGGTGTTGGTGTACTTGGCGGAAAACTTATAGCACTCGGCAATCAGTTCCCCATCCCACCAAAACTCCCCAAAGGTGCCCGACATCACCCGCTTGGCGCTGTCAATGGTACTCATGCGGCATTACCTCCCATATAAAACTCCAGATCAAAGTCCTCCATGGCATCCAGGATCGTGCCTCCCATTCTTACAAACAGGTGGCTGCCGGTATCTGCTTTTAGGATCTCATCGTCGGTCATGTTGGCCACGTCGACACCATTTTCCTTCAGCCAGGCCCGCTGCTTGGTCAGATTGAGTTCCACATAGCTGGTACCTGTCTCAATAACGCCCTCGTTCTCCAACTGGGTCAGGAACTCATGCAGGGCTGTGACAATGAGCATTTTGGTGTCGTAGCTGTTGCCCTTACCTCGGAACTGGTCGTCAATGATCAGCTTGGACTGCTGGCGGATCAGATCCACCGCTTCCACGATCTTAATCTTCTTCAGGGACTCGCTCTGGTCTCTGCCCACGGTCACCAGGCTGTTGACCGCCCGGCTCAGCCGCACCTTGCGGCCGTCATGGAGCAAGATCAACTTGCCGGCGGCCACCGCCGCATTGGGATCGGCGATCTCATCCACTGCCGTGACCTCCTCCAGAGGGGCCGAGGCGGCCGAGTTGCTGATCTCGGTACCGGCCAGCAGTCCGGCGATCCGGCTGCAGTAGTCCGCCCCAGTGAAGGTCTCCCCACCGGCCACAATGCCGGAGGCAGAGAAGTTGATCACTGCCATATTGTCCGCCTCGTGGTCAGGAAGCACCGCTTTGCCGATACAGTACTTTTCCCGTGCCTTGTCCAGCCAGGTAACCAGGGCGGTCATCTCCTCCTCATCCACGTCGGCAGGGGCAGACAGATAGTCAAAGTCTGTGACTTCCAGCGGAGCACAGCCCTTGGTCACCAGGTCATCTTCCGATCCAATGACCACCAGCAGCACCTTCTGGGGCCGCCGGTCGCCACCCACAAAGGCTCTCTTGATATTGGCCTCCACTGTAGTGCCCAGACTGGTGGGGATATCCTCCTCCGATCCCAGCACATACAGCCCAGCCTGGGCCCCGGTGTCCCGAACGATCACCGCCGCCACCCCGTTTTTCATGCGGGTGGCCACGGTCGCCGCAGCCTTTTTGATGGTAATCGTCAGGGTAGGCACACCCAAATCTGCCATAGTTACTCCTCCTCTCTTCCGTCTGGTGTGACGGAAATGTCGTAATCCTCCAGCGGTGCCGCCGCCACAGGAGTGATATCCCGGTCATCCTGCCAGGACAGGGTAAAGGTGAGTTCGGCGTAGTCGTTAAAAACTTCACCGGCGGTTCCGCTGATATCCAGATACCGATCCTCCACCCGGATGGCCGCGCAGCTGAACAGCTCCAGAGCCACGGTCAGCCGATCAGACAGGGTTTCGATCTGGCTATCGTGGTAGTCATCCACCGTCTCGAAAAAGGTGATCTTTACCTGGGCAGTGCGGTCTACCGTAAAATGAGTGAAGTCCTCCATGGTTTGCTTCCCCACCTCCGTGAGGAAAGAGGGCCGTTTAAATCCCTTGCGCACCACATTCCGGTATGCTTTCAAGTCCGAAAAGCGTTCCTGGGTGAGCGCCTCCACGGCCAGCAAAATATCGTTTACACGCAACATTCACATCACCTATAGATCAAAT
>CAMELY010000165.1 GCA_945926565.1 uncultured Clostridia bacterium
CTGGCCCTCTCCGCCCAGCTTCAGGATCACTCCCTGGCCCGTACCTACGAGGCGATTGTGGTGGGCGGGCTCCGGGAGGACGCCGGCACCGTGGACGCCCCCATCGCCCGGCACAGAACCGACCGGAAAAAGATGGCCGTGGATCCGGAGGGCCGCCGGGCGGTCACTCACTGGGAGGTGCTGGGCCGCTACCGGGGCTATACCCACATCCGCTGCCGGCTGGAGACCGGACGCACCCACCAGATCCGGGTGCATATGGCCTCCATCGGCCACCCCCTGCTGGGGGATACCGTCTATGGGGCGAAAAAGCCGGTGCCAGGGCTGGCGGGCCAATGTCTCCACGCCCGGGCCCTCACCTTCCGGCATCCCAGAACCGGGGAGCCGGTCACCGTCACCTGTCCCCTGCCCGACTGGTTTCAGGCCCAGCTGAACAGGCTGGAGCGGGAGATGCCGTAAGGGAGTCAGGCAATTATACACCGCCCATTGCGTAGGGGCGCACAATGTGCGCCCGCCGGTGAATCATCGTCTGGTGCAGTCAGCATCTTGACAAGGCTGTCGTTTCGTGTACAATAGCACTCAGACCGCAAAGTAAATAGAACGCAGGGGCGCTGGGGGTCATCCCCGGCTGAGATTGGGGCAAAACGCAGTCCCAGGTCGCCTAGAACCTGATCCGGGTAATGCCGGCGTAGGAAGCAGTTTCGGACGCATTGCGCCCGCTTTCGTACCGCATTGTTCTGGATACAATGCGGTACTTTTTTGTTCGGAGGTCTTTCTCATGAAAACCAACACCCGTATGCTCTGCGAGGGCGCCATCCTGGTGGCTGTCGCCCAGATCCTCAGCCTGATCAAGCTGTGGGAGATGCCCTGGGGCGGCTCTGTCGTCCTGGCCATGGTGCCCCTCATCCTCTTCGCCGTCCGCTGGGGCCTGGGCCCCGGCCTGCTGGCCGGCTTCGCCTTCGGCGTGCTCCAGTTCCTGTTTGACGGCGGCTTCGCCATCGGCTGGCAGTCCATCATCGGCGACTACCTGCTGGCCTTCACCGTTCTGGGCCTGGCCGGCCTGATGAAGGGCAAAAAGGGCGGCGTCTATTTCGGCGCCGTCATCGGCGGCGTCGCCCGGTTCCTGGTCCACTATGTGGTGGGCGCCACCATCTGGGCGGAGTATATGCCGGAGGAGTTTCTGGGGCTCTCCATGTCCAGTCCCTGGTTCTACTCCCTGCTGTACAACATCCTCTATATGGGGCCCAACATCATTATCACGCTGGTGGTCTTTGCCCTGCTGCAAAAGCCCATGGGCAAGTACTTCCGGGGTGAGGATCTGCCCCGGGCCTGAGCGGAATCTAAACTGAACAGCACGCCAAAGGGCCCCGGTCATCGACCGGGGCCCTTTGGTTCTGCATGTCGACTTCTGTCGACACGCTCGAACAAAATCTACGATTTTGTTCGACAAAGTGCGGCCGAACCGCGCGCCCTTGCGGGCACACTCCCGGCCTCCCTGTGTTTTTCGGCCGGTACACGCCCGTCCGAAAAACAGGATTACATTTTATTTTGCTGCTTCGCAGCAAAACTCCTGCGGAGAGCTTCTTGCACTTTTATCTCTGCCATAACACAATTATTACGCTTTTACCAACACGCCAAAAGGCCCCGGTCATCGACCGGGGCCCTTTGGTTGAGAGAAAAGAGAGAAAAGAAAGAATGTAGGCAACTTCTGTTTGCTGGTATTAGTATAGCCTCTTTCCACTCCGCAATTCATGAATGATTTATGAACTTTTTATAAACTATCTTCTCTTTTGTCAATCTGACGCGATTTTCCGCCCTGCACAGGCAGATTTTCACCCCTCAGTCCTGACAACGGGACTGGAACTATGCTATAATCAGTCCCAGAAACACCGATGAAGGGAGAACTGCCCATGTCCTGCAAAGAGGAATTTATCGAGATCTATCAGGAAAAGGTGACCCGGAAGGGGGCCGACGCCCTGCTGGACTATCTGACCAACAAGTGCGACTTCTTCACCGCTCCCGCCTCCACCCGGTATCACGGGGCCTATGAGGGGGGACTGTGCGAGCACAGTATCAACGTCTACCACTGCCTGGTGGACTATCTCAGCCGGGAGCGGGTAAACGAGCTCTACGGCCTGGAGTACTCGGAGGAGACGGTGGCTCTGGTGGCCCTGCTCCACGACGTGTGCAAGGCGGGCTGCTACAAAAAGACCTTCCGCAATGTGAAGGGAGAGGACGGCAAGTGGGTTCAGGTGCCCTCCTACCAGTTCGACGACCCCCTGCCCTACGGCCACGGGGAGAAGAGCGTCTATGTGGTCAACGGCTACCTCCGGCTCACCCGGGAGGAGGCCTTCGCCATCCGGTATCACATGGGCTTCTCCGGCAATGAGGACAAGAATTCCGTGGGCAAGGCCTTCCAGATGTACCCCCTGGCCTTCGCCCTGTCGGTGGCGGACATGGAGGCTACTTATTTCCTGGAGGGAGAGAACTGAGGGGGGCTTCCCCCAATCAAAACCGCCGCGGAGCGTTGGCTGCTCTGCGGCGGTTTGCCGTATTCAGATGGAGATCGTGAACGTATAGGTCTTTTTCACCCGGGGCTCCCGGGGTTGGGGCTGTGCGTCCCGGAGCAGGTCACGCTGACGGAAGAGGGAGAGCAGCAGTCCAATGAGGGCCAGCTCCAGGGCAGTGAGGGCGTTGCTCTCGGTGAGCAGGGGCAGGTAAGAATGGCCCACCGTAATACCCGCGCAATTCATGCAGAGCATCAGCGTTTGCAGGGTCATTGGAAGCAGTACCGCCGTGGAGAGCAGCCGGCCAAAGCCGGTTCGCTGGCGGCAGCAGGTTCGCAGCCCCACCGCGAGAAAAGCTGCCATGAGCAGCAGAACTGCCAGCGCCACCGCCCGTCCATAGTCATAGGCCAGCCAGGTGAACGTATAGCCCAAATCCCGAATCAGCTCCGGCTCATGCTCGGTAAAGTCTCCCCCTCCGGCGCCCAGCCATTGGCTGGCCCCCAGTACCCGCCGGATCGCCAGCGCCAGATAGCCCTCACCCTCCGCATATTGCTCCGGCCTGAGCAGCACATCTATCCGATGCTGCGCCAGCAGGAGATTGATCCCCGCCAGCGTCAGCAGGGCCGCTATGACCAGCAGCGTACACAGTCCCTTCCGTTCGACCCCCAGCAGATCAGTTCGGATCGCCATCAGGAGCAGCAGTCCCCCTGTCAAGGTGAGCACCGCCAGGTCGTTGACAGACGGAACCGCCAAGCAGATCTCCGCCAGCACCAGATAGCCCAGGCCGCATCCCAGCAGGCCCCGGTATCCCTTTCCCCGCATACTGTAGACCAGCAGCGCAAAGGACACCGGAAGAAAAATCAGCCCCAGCCAGCT
>CAMELY010000166.1 GCA_945926565.1 uncultured Clostridia bacterium
TGACTCCGTATCCGGACAAAACCGCCGTTCTCTCTTCATCGTAGATCATTCCATCTTCGGAATAATGCTGTGAGCCGTCCAGCTCAACAGCGAGACGCGCTCTGGAGCAGTAAAAGTCTACGATAAATGGGCCGATCGTCTTTTGTCTCTGAAAGCGAATGGGATACTCCCGCAAAAATTCATACCACAGCCGTCTTTCCTGCCGTGTTGCGTTTTTACGCAGTTCCTTCGCTCGGGGAATCATCTCTTTTTGATAGGGCAGCGACACAATCATTTATCTCCCATATCGGCCAGCTCCTCCGCCTGCCGGGCGGCGGCCAGGGCGTCGATCAGCTCATCCAGCCCTCCGTCCATGACGGCGTCAATCTGGTACAGGGTCAGGCCGATCCGGTGATCGGTCACCCGGCCCTGGGGGAAGTTATAGGTGCGGATCCGCTCGTTGCGCATGCCGGTGCCCACCTGGCTCCGGCGCTCCTGGGTGATGGAGTCCGCCTGCTCCTGTGCCTTCTGCTGCCACAGCCGGGCCCGGAGCACCTGGAGAGCCTTCTCCTTGTTCTGGAGCTGGCTGCGCTGATCCTGGCACTCCACCACCATGCCGGTGGGAATATGGGTAATCCGGATGGCGGAGGAGGTCTTGTTGATGTGCTGTCCCCCGGCGCCGGAAGAGCGGAAGGTGTCAATGCGCAGGTCCTTCCGATCCAGGGCGAAATCCACCTCATCCAGCTCCGGCAGCACCGCCACCGTAGCGGTGGAGGTGTGGATGCGCCCGCCGGATTCCGTCTCCGGCACCCGCTGCACCCGGTGGACGCCGCTCTCGAATTTCATCCGGGAGTAGGCCCCCGGGCTTTCAATCGAGAAGATCAGCTCCTTGACGCCCCCCAGCTCGGTCTCGTTGACGCTGAGCATCTGGGTCTGCCAGTGGCGGCGGTCGGCGTACATGGCGTACATCCGGTAGAGGGAGTGGGCGAACAGCGCCGCCTCCTCCCCGCCGACCCCGGCCCGGATCTCCACGATCACCGGCTTGTCGTCGTTGGGATCCTTGGGCAGCAGCAGCACCTGGAGCTGCCGGTCCAGCCGGGCCAGCTCCTCCTTGGTGCTCTGCAGCTCCTCCCGGGCCAGCTCCCGGAGCTCCGGGTCGGGTTCTGAAAGCATGGCCTCCGCCTCCTGAAGGCTCCGGGCCGCCTGCTCTCTCGCCCGATAGGTCTGCACCAGCTCCTCCAGGTCGGCCAGCTCCCGATTGAGACGGGCCACCAATGCCGCGTCCCCGTAGGTCTCCGGGGCGGAGAGCTTGGCCTGGAGGGCGCTGTAGCGCTGATCCAATTGTTGCAGTTTGTCCAGCATAGTTCTCAATCCATCAGAAATGATTTGACCAGGGCAGGGGCCTCCCGCAGCGTGGAATAGAGCCGGGAGGGCCAGTCCGGCATGGGGGCGCTCAGAGTGGAGCAGTCCATGCCGTACCGGGCCGCCAGCATCCGCACCCGGGTCAGGTGAAAGCCGTTGGAGACGATGGTCACATGGGGATTGTTCAGCCCCTCCCGCTCCAGCAGGGCGATGGTGTTTTTCAGGTTGGAGGCGGTGCTGGTGGACTGATCCTCCAGCAGGATGCGTCCGGCGTCCAGGCCCTGCTCAATCAGGTAGTCCGCCATGGACTGGGCCTCGCTGACCGGCTCGTCATCTCCCTTGCCGCCGCTGACCACAATGAGGGGGGTACAGCCCCGCCCCTCCAGCTCCTCCAGATAGTCCAGGGCGGTGTCCAGCCGGCGCCGGAGGGCGGGAGAGGGCTCCTCCCCCCAGATCTTACAGCCCAGAATCAGCACCACGTCCGGATCCTTCTTCAGCTCGCTGCGGCTCCCGGCGATGACCACCGCCTCCAGGGCCAAAAAGGCCAGCAGGGCCAATGCGATCAGCACCAGCAGCACCTTGATCACCGGGCTCATCCGCCCAGCTGCTCGGAAAGGCTTTCCCATCTCTCGTATGCCTCCGTCAGTTCCGCCTCCAGGGCGGCCTGCTGCTCGGTCAGCTCCTGGAGCTTCTGGTAATCGGTTGCGCTGGCCTCCATCCGGGCGTTCAGCGCCTCCTGCTCCTCCTCCAGCTTCTGAATCTGCCGCTCCAGGGCCCGCAGCTCCTTTTCCAGCAGCTTGGTGCCCCCGGCGGGCTTCTCCTTTTTCGGCTTCTTTTCCGGCTGCTTTTTGGCCGGCAGATGCAGCTCCGCCTCCCGGGCCTTTTTCCGCTGCCAAGCCTCGTAATCCCCCCGGAAATCGGTGATCTGCCCGTCTTCCAGGAACCAGATCCGGGTAGCAAAGCGGTTGATAAAGTACCGGTCATGGGAGACAAAGAGCAGCGCGCCCTCGTACTCCTCCACCGCCGTCTCAATCCACTCCCGGGATGCGATGTCCAGGTGGTTGGTGGGCTCGTCCAGAATCAGCAGGTTGATCTGCTTGGCCATCAGTTGACATAATTTCAGTCTGGAGCGCTCCCCGCCGGACAGGGCGGCCACCGGCTTGAACACATCCTCGCCCCGGAAGCGGAACCGGCCCAGACGATCCCGGGCCTCCTGGGCGGAGCAGTTGTCCTCCCAGATGAGGGTGTCCACCAGGGTGCGCTCCGGGTGGTCGAATTGGACGATCTGGGGCAGATAGCCGATGCGGACGGTGGGGCCGAAGCGGAACTTGCCGGTGTCCGGCTTGTCCTCGTCCAGCAGCAGCTTGAGGAAGGTGGTCTTGCCGGTGCCGTTGTCGCCCAAGAGGGCAATCCGCTCGCCTCCCAGCACCTCCAGGTCCACCCCGGAAAAGAGCGTGCGCTCCCCGAAGGATTTGGAGAGGCCCGAGATGGTAAAGAGCATGTCTCCCTTAAAGTCCCGCTCTCCGAAGCCGGCGGTCATGACCTTTTCCGGGCCGATGGGCTTGTCCTGGGTCTGGAGCCGCTGAATCCGCTTTTCCATAGAAAAGACCCGCTTATAGGTCTTGTCCATGCCCTTGAAGGCCCACATCCGCATCTTCTCGGCGGCCTCCTCCAGCTGGGCGATCTTGGCCTGCTCCTTCTCGTACTGGCGCAGCTGCTCCAGATAGCGCCGCTCCTTTTCCACCACATAGAAGGAATAGTTGCCGGAATAGAAGGCGGCCTGGCCCCGGTCGATCTCCACAATCCGCTTGACCACCCGGTCCAGAAAGTACCGGTCGTGGGAGATGGCCAGGACGGTGCCCTGGAAGGAGTCCAGATACTCCTCCAGCCACTCGGTAGCCCGGAGATCCAGGTGGTTGGTGGGCTCATCCAGCAGCAGGATGTCGGTGTCCTCCAGAATCAGCCGGGCCAGGTTCACCCGGGTCTTCTCTCCGCCGGAGAGCTCGTCAAAGGGCTGCGCCCGCATGGCGGCGG
>CAMELY010000167.1 GCA_945926565.1 uncultured Clostridia bacterium
CCGCACTGGGAGGAGGCGGCCCGGTTGCCGTGCTTGGCCACCTTCATGCCCCCTGCCGCCGCCACCAGGGCGGCGGTGGTGGAGATATTGAAGCTGTGGGCGTTGTCGCCGCCGGTGCCCACGATCTCAAACAGCTCCATGTCCGTCTCCACCTTGACCGCATGGGCCCGCATGGCCGCGGCGCAGCCCGCGATCTCATCGGTGGTCTCGGCCTTGGCGCTCTTGGTGGACAGGGCTGCCAGGAAGGCGGCGTTCTGTGTGGGGGTCGTCTCCCCGCACATAATTTCATTCATGACGGTATAGGCCTCGTCATAGGTAAGGTCCTCTTTGTTGACGATCTTGACAATTGCTTCTTTAATCATAATGAGCTCTCCTTTATGAAGTTTCTGAGCATGGTTTTTCCAAAGGGCGTCATAATGGACTCCGGATGAAACTGGACGCCGTAAACCGGGTTGTCCCTGTGCTGAACCGCCATAATCTCGCCGTCATCCGTCACTGCCGTGACCTTCAGCGCCTGGGGCATGGTGGACGGATCTGCCGCCAGGGAGTGGTAGCGCGCCACCGGCGTCCGCTCCGGCACCCCGGCAAACAGCGGACAGCCGCCGTCCACACGAACCTCTGACTGCTTTCCGTGCATCAGCCTTTTCGCGTAGGTCACCGTTGCCCCATAGGCGGAGCAGATGGCCTGGTGGCCCAGACAGACACCCAGGATGGGAATCTCCTCTCCCAGATTTCGGACGACGTCGATGATTACCCCCGCCTGCTCCGGCCTGCCGGGGCCGGGGGAGAGGATGATCCGATCTGGGGCCAGGGCCCGGATCTCCTCCACCGTCCTCTCATCGTTGCGGATGACCCGGATCTCCGGGTCGATCTCCCCCACCAGCTGGTAGAGATTGTAGGAGAAGCTGTCGTAGTTGTCGATCAGCAAAATCATAGCTCTGCCTCCTCCGAACGCTTGAGGGCGTTGACAACCGCCTTTGCCTTGTTGATGCACTCCTCATATTCCTTTTCGGGCACCGAGTCGGCCACGATACCGGCACCGCTGCGCACAAACACCTTGCCGTTTTTCTGGTAGGCGATCCGGATGGCAATGCAGGTATCCATGTTTCCCGTAAAGTCGATGTACCCGATGGCCCCGCCGTAGATGCCCCGCTTGTTGTTCTCCAGCGCGCCGATGAGCTGGCAGGCCCTGATTTTAGGCGCTCCTGACAGCGTACCCGCCGGGAGCACCGCCTCGATGGCGTCCAATGCGTCGCAGTCCTCCCGAATCTCCCCCCGCACGGTGGAGCCGATGTGCATCACATGGGAATAGCGCTCAATGGAGTGGAACTTCTCCACCGCAACGGTGCCGAAGCGGCTGATCTTGCCCAGGTCGTTTCTGCCCAGATCCACCAGCATATTGTGCTCGGCCAGCTCCTTCTCGTCGGCCAGCAGCTCCGCCTCCAGGGCCCGATCCTCCTCGTCAGTCCTGCCCCTCGGCCGGGTGCCCGCCAGGGGGAAGGTGTGGAGGACACCGTTTTCCAGCTTGACCAGCGTCTCCGGAGAGGCCCCGGCCACCTCCACGTCGGTGCCTGAGAAGTAGAACATATACGGAGAGGGGTTGATGGTTCGAAGGACACGGTAGGCGTTGAGCAGACTGCCCGCAAAGGGGGCGGAGAGCCGGTTGGAGAGCACGATCTGGAAAATATCCCCCTCCCGGATGTGGTGCTTCGCCCGCTCCACCATGCCGCAGTAGGTCTCCTTGTCAAAGAGGGGTGTGACCTCCCCCAGCAGGCGGCCCCCCGGCTCCTCCTTCCGCTTCCCGCTGCGGAGCAGGTCGCGGAGCAGTCTCAGCTCCAGCACCGCCTTGTTGTAGCCGGTCTCCGGGTCGTCCAGGGGCATATTGACGATGAGGATGATCTTCTGGCGGAAGTTGTCAAAGGCGATGACCTTGTCAAAGAGCATCAGATCCACGTCCTTGAAGGCCTCCGTATCCTCCACGCTGCACCGGACCGACGGCTCGCTGTAGCCGAGATAGTCGTAGGAGAAATAGCCCACCAGGCCGCCTGTAAAGGAGGGCAGGTAGTCAAACCGGGGACTCCGGTAGTCGGCAAGGATCTGGCGGAGAACGTCCGACGGATTGTCTGTCTTGATTCTGATGTTGCCCGCCTTCATCTCGCCGTTCACGCAGGTGATCTCCAGCTTGGGGTCAAAGCCCAGGAAGGTGTAGCGTCCCCACTTCTCATTCTGCTGGGCGGATTCCAGCATATAGCAGTGGGTGGATACGTTTTTCAGGATTTTCATCGCTTCGATGGTCGTGCAGATGTCGGACAGGATCTCGGTGCTCACCGGCAGCACCCTGTAGCTTCCGCTGGCAGCGATCCGCTTGACCTCGCTCAGGCTGGGCATAATGTTCATGGCAGTGACCTCCCGGCAAAAATTCCTCTGGTTTTTCCGTCAAAGGAGCAACAAAAAACGTCCTTGACAGAGCTGTGCTTCTGTCAAGGACGAATAAAACCTTATCCGCGGTGCCACCTTGTCTTCACGGGCGCGACCCGTGCGCTCAGCAGGATACCAACATATCCCCGGCAACTGACGTATGCCCTCACGTTGCAGAATACTTTGCGAAATCGCATTTGACTGCACCCTCCGCGGTCCATTTGACAGCTCGTTTCTTACCTGCTTCCCAGCACCGCAGGCTCTCTGTGAAGGCATCACTGCCGTTATCTCCG
The DNA here is from genome assembly GCA_945926565.1 of uncultured Clostridia bacterium. Lineage (GTDB taxonomy): Bacteria > Bacillota > Clostridia > Oscillospirales > Oscillospiraceae > Onthomonas. The sequence goes on from CAMELY010000167.1 coordinate 2,712, forward strand.
CTTCAACGGTTTAGCATGTTAAATTTTCTGTATTGTAGCATTGCAATCCGCTTTTGTCAAGTGCTTATGAGAACACGCCTTAAAAAAATCCACCGCAATCTCCCTGCCGGGGAAAATTTTGTTGGGCATAGCTCCCCCGTTTTCGCACATTCTATGGTTGGACATTCCGAAACGGGGATGACCGAATCAACACCGATCAAGAGAAGGAGATGTATGTTATGTCCAGCAACAGCAATGGCAAGCAGTCCCTGGTGCCCGAGGCTCGGGAGGCCCTGAACAAGTTCAAGATGGAGGCCGCCTCTGAGGTCGGCGTCAACCTGAAGCAGGGCTACAACGGCGACCTGACCTCCAGACAGGCCGGCTCCGTGGGCGGTCAGATGGTCAAGAAGATGATCGAGGCCTACGAGAACGGCATGAAGTAACCTCTGCCCAAAGTTCGGCCTGACAATCAAAGCTGCCCCGCCCCGGTTTCCGGGGCGGGGCACTGCGTGTCGATAAAGATCGACACGCTCGAACAAAATCTACGATTTTGTTCGAAAAATGCGGCCGAACCGCGCGCCCTTACGGGCACACTCCCGGCCTCCCTGTGTGC
>CAMELY010000168.1 GCA_945926565.1 uncultured Clostridia bacterium
CTATGACTTCCTGGTCAGCGGCGCCCCCGTCAACCAGCAGGCCATGGTGGGCTATCGGCTGAAAAACACCATCACGGAAAACGGCTCTGTGGCCCGGGGGGTCTGCCAGGTGGAAAACGGTCTGCTGGTGGACATCACCGAGCGCACCCGCATCGAGCGGCGGCCGGAGGGCATCGCCTACACCGAGGACGGAGAGCAGTTCCATGTCCTTCCCGACGACACCCTGGTCTCCATGAATCTCTGGGGCTTCCATCGGGAGATGATGGAGGAGTTCACCGGCCGGTTTGAGGCATTTTTGCAGGAGAACCTTCCCAAAAATCCCATGAAGTGCGAATATTACCTCCCCTCTGTGGCCAACGCCCAGATCCAGGAGGGGCTGGGCACCATCCGGGTGCTGCCCACCGCCGAGTGCTGGCACGGCGTCACCTACCGGGAGGATCTCCAGTCCGTCTGGGACGCGGTGGCCCAGATGAAGGCGGAGGGCCTCTATCCCCAGAAGCTGTGGGGCTGAGCGTATTCTGAGCGCAATTCCCGTAGGGGCGCACAGTGTGCGCCCGTTACGTCCCCATTTTCGATATGCTTCTGATAGCAGAAAGGAGAAGAATCACTATGACAGTTCTTGTAACCGGCGGCAGCGGCTATATCGGCAGCCACACCTGCCTGGAGCTTCTCAACGAGGGCCACGACGTGGTGGTCGTGGACAATCTGTGCAATTCCAACACCAAGGCCCTGGAGCGGGTGGAGCAGCTGGCCGGCGGCAAGCACATCCCCTTCTTCCAGGCGGACGTCCGGGACCGGGCCGCCCTGAATCAGATCTTTGACCAGTACCCCATCGACTGCGTCATCCACTTTGCCGGTCTCAAGGCGGTGGGCGAGAGCGTGGCCAAGCCCCTGGAGTACTATGATAACAACCTGAACTCCACCCTCACCCTCTGCGACGTCATGCGGCAGCACGGCTGCAAGCGGATCGTCTTCTCCTCCTCCGCCACCGTCTACTCCGGGGACAACGAGATGCCCCTCTCCGAGGGCAGCAAGACGGGCAACTGCACCAACCCCTACGGCTGGACCAAGTACATGGGCGAGCAGATTCTCCGGGACATCGCCAAGGCGGACCCCGAGTGGTCGGTGGTGCTGCTGCGGTACTTCAACCCGGTGGGCGCCCATGAGAGCGGCATGATCGGCGAGGATCCCAAGGGCATCCCCAACAACCTGATGCCCTTCATCTCCCAGACTGCCATCGGCCGCCGGGATCACCTGTCCGTCTTCGGCGACGACTACGACACCCACGACGGCACCGGCGTCCGGGACTACATCCATGTGGTGGATCTGGCCCGGGGCCATGTGGCCGCCCTGTCCTACCTGATGACCCACACCGGCGAGGGCGTTTTCAACCTGGGCACCGGCACCGGCTACAGCGTGCTGGACATGGTCCACGCCTTTGAGACCGCCAACGGCATCAAAGTGCCCTATGAGATCACCCCCCGCCGCCCCGGCGACCTGGCCACTGTCTACTCCACCCCGGAGAAGAGCAGAGAGGTGCTGGGCTGGGAGGCCACCCACACCCTGGAGGATATGTGCCGGGACAGCTGGAACTGGCAGAGCAAGAACCCCAAGGGATATGAGGGTTGAGCAAAATACACTGAAAAACACCACCCGGACTTCGTTGGAAGTTCGGGTGGTGTTTCTTGTGTAAGACAGGGACAGGTACAGAACCTGTCCCTGTTTTCATTTTGGGCAAGCGGTTACTCGGCCAGGAATTTTTCCAGCCGGTCCAGACCCTTCTTGATGTTCTTCATGGAGGCGGCGTAGCTCCAGCGGAGGAAGCCGTCGATGCCGAAGCCGGTGCAGGGCACGATGCAGACCAGACCCTCCTTCAGGAAGGCGTCGCTGAAGTCGTCGGCGCTGTTGATGACATGGCCGTGGATGGTCTTGCCCAGCAGCTGCTTGATGTTGAGCATCACATAGAAGGCGCCCTCGGGCTTGAGGCAGCTCAGGCCGGGGATGGCGTTGATCCGGTCCACGATATAGTTCCGGCGCTCCTCAAAGGCCTGACGCATCAGCTCGGCGGTCTGCTGATCCGCCTCCAGGGCCACGGCGGCGGCGGCCTGGGTGATGGAGCAGGGGTTGCCGGTGGAGTGGCTCAGGTAGTTGGAGGCCACCTTGGCGATGGCGGCGTCGCAGGCCAGATAGCCCAGCCGCCAGCCGGTCATGGCGTAGCTCTTGGAGACGCCGTTGATGATGATGGAGCGCTTCTTGATCTCCTCACCCAGAGAGGCGATGGAGACGAACTTGCGGCCGTCATAGACCAGCTTGTAATAGATCTCGTCCGCCAGCACATACAGGTCGTGCTTGACGATGACCTCGGCCAGGGCCTTCAGCTCTTCCCGGGTGTAGAGCATGCCGGTGGGGTTGGAGGGGTTGTTCAGCATGACGCACTTGGTCTTGGGGGTGATGGCGGCCTCCAGCTTCTCCGGGGTCAGCTTGAAGTTCTCCTCCTCGGTGGCCAGCACAGCCACGGGGGTGCCGCCCACCATCTTGACCAGCTCCACATAGCTGACCCAGTAGGGGGCGGGGACGATCACCTCATCCCCCTCGTCCACCAGGGTGCGCAGGGCGATATAGACGCAGTGCTTTGCGCCGGAGGAGCAGACGATCTGAGGCGGCTCATAGTGCAGGCCCAAATCGGCCTTCAGCCGGTCGCAGATGGCGATCTTCAGCGCCATGGTACCGGAGGCAGGGGTGTAGCGGGTCTCGTTGTGGATAATGGCCTCCACAGCGGCCAGCTTGATATGGTCAGGGGTGGGGAAGTCCGGCTCGCCGGCGGCAAAGCCCAGCACGTCCACGCCGTTGGCCTTCATCTCTTTGTACAGGGAGTCCAGGGCAAGAGTGGTGGAAGCCTGGACGTTTGATGCAACAGAAGAAAGGGGTTTCAAAGAAATTACCTCCAGTCCGTATTTTTCATGCTTTAGTATACGTCCCTCCTTGCAAAATGGCAAGAGGGAAAGGGAAAAAACAGCAGAAAAATGAATGAACAAGCGAGAAAAGCTTCATTTTTGGAAATACTGACCAAGGGCGGATGAAATACCGCAATGTAAGAAATGCAAAGTGTGATAGAATGCCCTGCAAAAACCGGAAGGAGGATGACGGAGATGCAGGAATTCTGTCATTCGGGGAATAAAAATATGCGGACAGGGATGTTGTAATCTGGAAAAAATTTGGTAAAATAATGTCTGTTGAATAAACCGCACAGCGGTTTATTCGCGCGGCGAATGCCGCGCAATTCTATGCA
>CAMELY010000169.1 GCA_945926565.1 uncultured Clostridia bacterium
CCTCCTTCCAGGCGATCACCAGAATGGTCTCGTCGCAGTAGTACTCGATCTCCGAGCCTTCCATCAGCACGATATCCGGGTTCCAGATCAGCTCCTGCCCCTCCAGCACCTCAGCGGCGGAGTCCACCACGGCCTGTACCACCGCAGGGTCGGTGGTGGAACCGAATTTGCTCTGGTCGGGCTTGGGGGCCACAAGGTCGCTCTCGGGGATGGTGTAGATCTTCCTGATATAGGCCACGTTTTCCAGCGCGTCGCTGGCGGAGTTGTTCATAAACACGTCCAGCTTGCCCACCAGGTCCAGCCGGTTCTCCGTGGTGCTGCCGGTGTTGGTGCCGGTGCCCGGGTGGATGTTCACCAGCGCCCAGACCAGGGCAAGAATGGAGAGGACGATCAAAATCAGATAGCCAAAGGAAAAAGCGGGGCGGACAGGGGTTGCCTCCCGGGGCGGCTGGGGCCTGGACCGGGCCTCCCGCTCTTTCGGCCGCTCCGGCTCCCGCCTGGGTTCCCGGCGGGGCGCAGGCTGGGGCGCACGATCCTTAGACCGCTCTGCACGCGGCTCCGGCCGGTTCTCCCGCCGGGGGCTGCGCTCCTGTGCGGTGCTCTCTCTGCGCCGGGACGGGGCGCTTTCCGCGGCCCGGGTCTCCTGCTCCTGCTGCTCCGAAAATTCCCGAAGGATGGCGTCAATATCCGCGTCGCTGATTCTGTTGCTCATTGAGACGCCTCCTTTCAGTAGGCCGCTCCGCCGCAGAGGGCGTTGAGCATGGGCGTGTTGGTGACGATGCGCCAGCCGCCGGTGCTGTAGCTCAGCTCCAGCTCAAGGCCGGTGGTGGTATAGTAGTCCTCCACATGGGAGAGCAGGGAAGCCACCGCGCTGGAATAGGCCGAATCCGTCACGCTGGGCAGATAGTTGTTGTTTTCATCATAGAGCTGATCTCTGGGCAGGGACTGGACCAGCTGGTTCAGGGCAGCTTCGGTGGCGCCCTTCAGATCGGCCTCCAGGGCCGTGACGTCCAGATGGGTCAGCAGCACCTGCTGACTGGCGCTGAGGCCGTTTTTGACGCAGTCGCCGTAGAGCTTATAGGAATAGCTCTGCCGCAGAGCCTGATAAATCTGCTGTCCCGCCTCTCCCTCCGGCGTGTTTTCCAGACCCAGGCTGGTGTAGTCGCTGAGACAGGCATAGGCGCTCTGGTAATCGCCGGCGATGACCGAGTCAAAAAATTCCGTCACCGTCTCCTGCGGGTTGCCGGCAGGCGCCGTCACCACGGTGCCCAGACTGGGGGCCACGACCGCAAGGATCAGCGCCATACCGCTGAAAATCAGGGCGAGAACGGCCCAGGAGAGCCTGAGCTTCCCCTTCTTTGCCCAGCGCAGAGCAGCAGCCAGCACTACCGCCATCAGGGCGATGATCAAAGCGATCAGGACGATCATTCCGGCGCTGCCTCCTTTGTCGGAAAGAATGATGGATGTGGGCCCGTCGGCGCCGCCGATGACGCCCACAGAGAAATCGGAGCCGTCATCCTGCGTCTCCTGCACGGAAGTATTGTTCTCCAGAGACTGGATCGCCTCCTCCTCCGCCTGCCGGGCCTCCTCCTCACGCCGCAGGGCGGTGTGGTACTGGGTGTAGTCACACATGAGGGAGCAGAAGTCCGTCATGGTCACATAGGGGTCCTTGATGGTGTCGGTAAAGAGGACGATGAGAATGGGGTCGTCGGTGTAGCAGATGGCACAGTCGTTCATGTACAGGTGCCAGCCCTCCACCAGATAGCCGTACTTGTGGGCGATCTCATAGTCCTGCTGGTGGAATTTGAAATAGTTCTCCGGCTCGGCCCGGAGCATGGTGTCGATCAGCCGGGGGAAATTCTCCTGGTTTTCGTAAAGGGTTTTCAGACAGTGGATCATCTGCTCGCTGGTGAAGTAGTTGTTCACCCAGTACATGTGGTCCACGGTCTCCGGATCCACACCCATGTAAGGGCAGATCAGCTCCCGGTAGGTGCGGTAGCTGCCGGTGGCCTTCCACAGAATCTCCGCCATCTGGTTGTCGGAGTTAATGATGCTCCACTCCAGAAGCTTGGAATAGGCGATGCCGCCGAACTTGGTGTCCCAGTCGATTTCGCCCCTGGCCACCTTCTCGGTGTACAGCATGTTCAGGGGGACCTTGAACATACTGCCGGTGATCATATATTCGTCACCCCGGTGGTAATGCTCCTCACCGGTGACGGTGTTGTAGTAACCGAAGGCCACAAGATCCGGGTCCGTGCCGTGTTCGGCCATGAAGGCCTCCACTACCTCTTCCCAGGTCTTGTCCCGGAAGCGTTCGTCGCCCTCCTCCGCAAAGGCGGTGGGGAGCAGACTCAGCAGAATACAGAGCGCCGCCGCAAGGCAGAGCAGTTTTTTTATCAGCTTCATATCATTTCCGTCCTGCTTATCGTTAAACAAAACTATTTTATCATCATACGGCATATTTTCAAGAGAAATTTCATCTCTCAAGAAAATTTAAGTCCGGCGGTTTTCCTGAAAATTTTCCCCCGGATTGGGTATAACATAATAAGAAAGGGAGGAACAGACGATGAATATACCCAACCTGATCAGCGCCGCAAGGATCCTCCTTGTGCCGCTGTTTGTGAGCTACTACCTGGACGGGAAGGTGACCGCCGCCATGGGCGTGGTGCTGCTGGCGGCGGCCTCGGACGTGCTGGACGGGGCCATTGCCCGCCGCTTCAACATGGTCACCAAGCTGGGCAAGATCCTGGACCCGGTGGCGGACAAGCTGATGCAGGCGGCCATGATGCTCTGCGCCGCCCTGGAGACCCCGGCGGTCTGGCTGCTGCTGGGCCTGCATGTACTGCGGGAGGCGGTGCTGTCCCTGACCGGACTGCATGTCATCCTGGTCACAGGGCAGGTACACAGCGCCAAATGGTACGGCAAGCTGTGTACGGCCCTGATCTACGCCTGCATGGGGGCGCTGCTGCTCTTCCCGCAGATGCCGGAGCACACTGCCTCGGTGCTGGTGCTGTGCTGCATCGTGCCCGTCTCCGCCTGCCTGGTGATGTATCTGGGCAATTTCCTGCGCATCCTGCGGGAGTACGACGAGGGGCGCAGCGCTTAGCGGTCAGCCCAGGCCCAGAAGCCAGAGCACGTTGGTGTCAAGGGCCCGGGCATAGTATTCCAGCTCGAAATCCGGCACCACCCGCAGCCCGGTCTCGACCCGGCTGATGACCTTCTGGTTCAGCTCCAGACCCAGAAGCTGGAGCCTGGCGGACAGAGATCGGAAGAGCACACGTCTGAA
>CAMELY010000170.1 GCA_945926565.1 uncultured Clostridia bacterium
TCTTGCCCACGCCGGTGGGGCCCAGGAACAGGAAGGAGCCGATGGGCCGCTTGGGATCCTTCAGGCCCACACGGCCGCGGCGGATAGCCCGGGCCACGGCCTTGACGGCCTCGTCCTGGCCCACTACCCGCTCATGGAGCGTCTCCTCCATGTGCAGCAGGCGCTGGCCCTCGTCCTCGGTAAGCCGGGTGACGGGGATGCCGGTCCAGCCGGACACCACGGCGGCGATGTCCTCCGCGGTAACAGGCCGGTGCTGGGTATTGTTCTTGCGGCGCTTGTCCCGCTCGATCTCTACCTGATCCTGATAGTTCTTCTCAATATCCCGCAGCTGGGCAGCGGTCTCATAGTCCTGCTTCTCGATGGCGGCATTCTTGTCCTTGGCCAGCGCCGCGATCTTTTCCTCCAGGCTCTTCAGCTCGGGGGAAATCTCTTCCGTCTCCATACGGACGCGGCTGGCGGCCTCGTCCATCAGGTCAATGGCCTTGTCGGGCAGGAAGCGGTCATTGATATACCGGGCAGACAGGGAGACGGCCGCCTCCAGCGCCTCGTCGGTGATATGCAGCTTGTGGTGCTGCTCATACTTCTCCCGCAGACCCTTCAAAATCTCCAGGCTGGCCTCCTGAGAGGGCTCGCCCACCGTCACCGGCTGGAACCGGCGCTCCAGGGCGGCGTCCTTCTCGATATACTTGCGGTACTCGTTCAGGGTGGTAGCGCCGATCACGCGGATCTCGCCACGGCCCAGGGCGGGCTTGATGATGTTGGCGGCATCCACGGCACCCTCAGCGGAACCGGCCCCCACGATGGTGTGCAGCTCGTCGATGAACAGAATCACATCGCCGGCCTTCTTGACTTCTTCCAGCGCCTTCTTGATGCGCTCCTCGAACTCACCACGGTACTTGGTGCCGGCCACCATGCCGGAGAGGTCCAGGGACAGGATCTTCTTATCCAGCAGGTCGTCGGGCACATCGCCCATGACGATCTTCCGGGCCAGACCCTCGGCGATGGCGGTCTTGCCCACGCCGGGCTCGCCGATCAGGCAGGGGTTGTTTTTGCTCCGGCGGGACAGGATCTGAATGACCCGCTGAATTTCAGCATCCCGGCCGATGACAGGGTCCAGCTTGCCTGCCCGGGCATCGGCGGTCAGGTCCCGGGTAAATTCCTTCAGGGTCTTGTTCTTACCACTGTCCTCCTTGGACGCGGCAGCAGCTGCCTTCGCCTGGCTGGCCTGGCCCCGGGGCGTCTCGTTCAGCTTCTGCATGAGGGCGGTGTACAGGTGCCGGGCGTCCACACCGGCGGTGCGCAGGATGCGGACGGCCATGTTGTTGCCCTCCCGCAGGATGCCCGCCAGCAGGTGCTCGGTGCCCACGTAGTTGTAGCCGCCCCGGATGGAATCCTCCATGGCGATCTCCACCACCCGCTTGGCCCGGGGCGTCAGGCCCTGGGCGGGGTTGCCGCCGGGCAGCCCCGCGCCCACGCTCTTTTTGATGATCTCCACGATCATGTCATCCGTTAGTCCCGTTTCGGTAAGGACGGTGTGAGCCAGGCCCTCTTCCTCCCGGATCAGGCCCAGCAGCAGGTGCTCGGTGCCAACATAGCCGTGGCCCAGTTCCCCTGCCGCCTCCTGGGAAAGCCGCAGGGCCTCCTCAGCCCTGGGCGTAAATTTGTTTTCATTCATGTTCAGTTACCTCCCTTTGGGGAAATCCGTTGTTATTTCTGTTCCTTGTGCTCGCTCTCCAGCTTGTGGATCTCATCCCGCAGCTCCGCCGCACGCTCGAAGTTCTCCTGGTGGACAGCCTTCTTCATCTCCATTTTCAAGGCGTTCATCTGGCGCAAATAGGCGAAGCGGCCCTGCTCCTCCCGGTCCACCAGATCGTCTTCCTTTTTCTGTTCCTCCTGCTTGGCCGGAGCCGCGCCCAGAGCGGGCATATCGGCGAAGAAGTCGTCGAAGGGGTCCTCCAGCATCCGGCCCATCAGGCTGGGCACGGGAGAAAAGAAATCGTCAAAGAAGCTGTTGCCGAAGATGCTGTTGCCAAAAAAGTTCTGCATCATCCGCTGACTGTGGGCGGCGATCTTCTGGGTGTAGCCCAACTTCTCGGCGCACTCGGAGCAAAGGTGCTTCTCGGTGACCTTGCCGTTGATGTTGCTCTGATAAACAAAGGTGACTTCATTCTTGCCACAATTCTCACATTTCATAATCTATTCCTCCTATAAAAACCAGATATTAGATAACAATTTTTAATTATTTTTGTCAGGATATGTGCCTGGCAAAATACATTGGCTTAGGCACCTTGGGTGCCGTCACCAGTGACCCGTTCAAGGGCCCCCGCCGAAGCCCAGTGAAGCGGGTTCGGTGGAGAAAGGAAGAACATGAGGAGCGGTGTCCGCTTTCGCCAAAGGCGGAATCGGACGGAGCGCAACTTGTTCTGACGCGGTGATGGGGGATTCTCAAGGGGGGGAGCCTGCTCCCCCTTGAAGATCTTACACCTGTAAGATCAAAACCTGCTTCATGATATCCGCCCGAACGGCGTCCCGGTTCTCTCGGGGCACAGCCCCCAGGGCCTTGTCGCCCACGGCGGCCAGCAACGCCTGGCCCACATCCTCGTTCAGCGCCCCGGACTGCACCAGGTTGCTGAGGATGGCCCGGGCTGACGGCAGATCCACCCGGTCGCCCAGAGTGTTGATAACATGCATCATCAGTGTCTGCCGATCCACCTGGACCCGTGTGATGCGGATATATCCGTTGCCGCCCCGGCGGCTTTCCACGATGTAGCCCCGCTCCGGGGAAAAGCGGGTACTCATCACATAGTTGATCTGGCTGGGCACGCAGTTGAAGCGTTGGGCCAGGTCGCTGCGCTGAACTTCCAGCACACCGTTCTCCGCCTCCTCCAGGCTGTCCTGCAAAAAGTTGGCGATCAAATCTGAAATACCCACTTGCTGACCATTCCTTTCTGACGAACGCCATTGTCTATTTGACTTTGACTTTCTTTAACCTTTGTTTCTGACGTTAGTATACCACCCTCCCGCCAAATGTCAAGCCCTAATTTTTGACTTTCTCTGACCAATTTGAAAACAATTTGTAAACGCCATTTTTCCCACCCGCCAAATTTTTAACGGGATATGCTTGCTTTTTCAAAATTGTATGGTAAAATGAAAATCACAAATCTTATGGAGGTGCTTCCCATGGCTTACAAGATCACTTCTGCCTGCGTGAGCTGTGGCTCCTGCGCGGACGTTTGCCCCGCCGGTGCTATCAGCCAGG
>CAMELY010000171.1 GCA_945926565.1 uncultured Clostridia bacterium
TCCGGCAACCTGAACCTGGGCGTCCCCGGCATCATGTACCTGGGCGGCATCGCCGGTCTGGCGGCCTCCTTCTTCTACGAGTTCAACAACCCGGATCCCTCCCCGGTGCTCTGCCTCATCCTCTCCTTCGCCGCGGCCTTCCTGGCCTCGGCGCTGGGCGGCCTGCTCTACAGCTTTCTCACCATCACCCTCCGGGCCAACCAGAACGTCACCGGCCTGACCCTGACCATCTTCGGCGGCGGCGTGGCCAACTTCTTCGGCGGCAGCCTGAACACCATGGCCGGCGGCGTGGGCCAGATCTCTGTGGCCACCACCAGCGCGACCTACCGGGCCACCGTCCCCGGCCTGTCCTCCCTGACCATCGGGGACTTCCCCATCGGCAGCCTGATCTTCGGCTACGGTTTCATGGTCTATCTGGCCATTGTGCTGGCCGTCGGCATCCACTTCTTCCTGGTGCGCAGCCGCAAGGGCCTCAATCTCCGGGCAGTGGGTGAAAATCCCGCCACCGCGGACGCCGCCGGTATCAACGTGGCCCGGAACAAGTATCTGGCCACCTGCATCGGCGCCGGCATCTCCGGCCTGGGCGGTCTGTACTACACCATGGACTATATCAAGGGCACCTGGGCTAACGATGGCACCATCGAGGCCCTGGGCTGGCTGGCGGTGGCCCTGGTCATCTTCGCCGTCTGGCGGCCCCTCAACGCTATCTGGGGCGCTTTTCTCTTCGGCCTGCTCTACTGGATGTACATGTACATCCCCGGCCTCACCCGCAGCTCCATGGAGCTGTTCAAGATGCTGCCCTATCTGGTCACCATCGCGGTGCTGATCATGATCTCCCTGCGGAAAAAGCGGGAGGATCAGCCCCCTGCCGCTCTGGGCATCCCTTACTTCCGGGAGGAGCGGTAACGCCCAAACTCCATCCATACAAAACGAGAGCGCCCGGCCAGATGGCCGGGCGCTGAGCCTGTCGTTTTACGACAGGCTCTCCAAACAAATGCGTTGCATTTGTTTGGAATTATGCGGCCGAACCGCGCGCCCTTCGGGCACACTCCCGGCCTCCCTGTGTGCTTTTTGCCGGCACAGGTCCGGCTAAAAGCACATATTTCACTTTATTTTGTTGCTGAAGCAACAAAACTCCTGCGGAGGGCTTCCTGAACTTTTGGCCCGACTTGAAATTTGCAAAAGGTACTTTTTTGACAGTCTGAGCGCCCGGCCAGGCGGCCAGGCGCTTCTGCGTCAAAAAGGCTTTGTCCTCCCGACAGACAAGCCCCCGCTCTGCCCAGACAGAGCGGGGGCTCAATTTTCGCCGTGCTTACTGGCGTTCCTTTTCCTCGATGTCGGCGATCTTGCCGATCCGGCGGCTGTGGCGGCCGCCCTCGAACTCCGTGTTCAGGAAGGTGTCCACAATCCGCTCGGCCATCATGTCGCCCACCATCAGGCCGCCCATGGCCAGGCAGTTGGCGTCGTTGTGCCGGCGGGTCATCTCGGCGGAATAGGGCTCGCTGCACAGGGCGCAGCGGATCCCCTTCACCTTGTTGGCGGCGATGGAGATGCCGATGCCGGTAGAGCAGACCAGCACTGCCCGATCCACCTCGCCGTCTGCCAGCAGCTTGGCGGCGGGGTAGGCGAAGTCGGCGTAGTCACAGCTGTCCAGGCTGTGGGTGCCCACATCGATGACAATGTGGCCCTGGTTGGTCAGGTACTCTCTGATATGCTCCTTCAGGGCGAAGCCGCCGTGATCGGATGCCATGGAAATTTTCATTTATCCCAGTCCTCCTCAGTGGTGATCTGATAGCTACAGTGTACAACATTCGGAGGAAAATGGCAATCGGGGACGGTCAAAAAAACCAACTCCGAAGGCCGGTCACTTTACCCGGTTTCCGCTCACAAACACCATCCGGGTCTGGCTGGTCATGTCCAGGGGATCTCCGTCCCAGACGACAATATCCGCATCCTTACCCACGGTGAGGGATCCCACCCGGTCCGCAATGCCGGCGATCTCCGCCGCCCGAAGGGTGATGGCCGCCAGGGCCTCCTCCGGCTTCATGCCCGCCTTGGCCGCCAGGGCGGCCCCCAGGGGCAGGTACTGGATGGGATTTTCCGGGTGATCGGTACAGATCGCGGTGGGCACCCCCGCCTGGGCCAGCAGGGCGCTGTTCTCCAGCCGCTGGTTGCCCAGCTCCGGCTTGCTCCGGTCTCCGAAGAGCGGGCCGGTGATCACCGGCGCATGCTCCTTCGCCAGCAGCTCCTTCACCAGATAGCCCTCGGTGCCGTGGACGATCACCGTCTTGAGCCGAAACTCCCGGCCGATGCGCAGGGCGGTGGCAATGTCGTCCGCCCGGTGGGCGTGGAAGTGGGCCGGGAGCTCTCCCTTGATCACCGGTACCAGCGCCTCCAGCTTGGCGTCAAACTCCGGGGGCTCCGCGTCCTCGTCCTCCTTCGCCTTCTCCTGCTTGCGCAGATACTCCCGGGCCTTGGCCAGCTGCTCCCGGATGAGGGCGGCGGTGGCCATCCGGGTGATGGGGGCCTCGTCCCGCTCCTTGTAGCTCCACTTGGGGTTCTCCCCCAGGGCGAATTTCATGGCCACCGGGGCCTTGACGATCATCTCGTCCACCCAGCGGCCCGCTGTCTTGAGGGCGGCGAACTGGCCCCCGATGGCGTTGGCGGAGCCGGGGCCGGTGAGGACGGTGGTGACGCCCCCCTCCCGGGCCTCCCGGAAGCAGCGGTCCAGAGGATTGATGCCGTCGATGGCCCGGAGGTGGGGGGTCACAGGGTCGGTGGTCTCGTTGCCGTCCTCCCCCTCAAAGCCCAGGCTGTCCCCAAACATGCCCAGGTGGCAGTGGGCGTCCACAAAGCCGGGATAGACCCGGGCGCCCCGGAGATCCAGTCCCTCTCCCTGAGGGCACTGCTCCATGGGGCCCAGAGCGGTAATCTTTCCCCCTTCAAAAGCCAGGTAGCCCGGCACAATCGGCGGCTGATCCACGGGATAGAGGGCGGCATTTTTTAAAATCATAGTATTTTCCTTTCGTTCGACAAAATTAGAATTTGACATTTTCTGGAAATTATCCTATCATAAACCTGCAGCTCAACCAATATGAAGCCCATCGGGAGCGCCGCTCCCGGAGTTCCCGTTTCGGGAATTCGCTCCATTCTCCCTGGGAACAGGAGAGGAAGCTGTCCCTGTTCCATGGACGCCGCCTTTGGGCGGCGTCTTTTTTTGGG
>CAMELY010000172.1 GCA_945926565.1 uncultured Clostridia bacterium
TCCTCTCTGACTTCAGCGGAATCAACGCCAAGGACAAGAGTGGGATGTTCGCCAACTGCCACAGCCTGACCGCCGGCACCCGCAGCTGCCTGCGCAGCAAGAACCTTCCGGTCTGATTTTGTTGATCCCAAAGGAAGTGATCCTCTATGGAAGAGCGCCCCCTCCGCACCCTGCACCCCGCCCCCACGGCAGAAGATCTGTGCTCTCTGGAGCAGCGGCTGCAGCAGATCACCCATGCGCTCCGTCAGCTCCGAGCAGAGAACGCCGCCCTGGCCGGGCAGGTAGCGCAGCTGTCCAAGGTACAGTCTGACCTCGCCGCCCAGGTGCGGCAGCTCAGGGCGGACAACGCGGCCCTTCGGGCTGCCGGGAGCGTCAGTTCGGCTCCCAGTCAAAATTCAACTTCCAGCCGGAAGCCTGCTCCCGCCCAAAAGCCGGCCCCCGCTGCGCCGCCTCAGGCAAAAAAGCGGCCCATGCTGGCCCGTTTTTCTGACAGCCCTCTGGCCTTCGGAAGCGATTGGCTCCGGCGGGATCAGGTGGCCTCCATCACCTTTCTGGATACCCTCTCCGGCGCTCCGGCGGACGCCTGGGACATCTCCCTCAAGCGGGATCGCAGCGCCCTGGCCTGGGCGAAGCCCAAAAGCAGCCTGATTCACCATCTCTACATCGCGGGAGAGGGCGGTGTCACTGCCAATCCGGACGCCTCCTTTCTCTTTGCCTACTACAGCGGCTTGAAGCACCTCAGCTTTGACGGCAACTTTGACATCTCTCACTCCACCAATCTGCGCTGTATGTTCGCCCAGTGCAGCAGTCTGTCCACCCTGGATCTCTCCGGGGTTCGTATTCCCTGGGGCGCCAATACCGGCCTGATGTTCTATCGCTGTGACAGCCTGACCCCCGGGACACGCCAGCGGCTGCGCGCCCAAGGCTTCCCCATCTGACCGCCGTTTACAGAGGCGAAAGGAAGTGACCTCCTCATGCCAAAGCCTGTTCTCCGCACCCTGCATCCCAGCCCCGCTCAGGAAGATCTGGTCTCCCCCGCTCAGCAGCTCGCCTGGGTTGTCCGCCGTCTCCGGCAGCTGGAGGCGGCCAATGCCACCCTGACCGGACAGGTGGAGCAGCTGTCAAAGACCCAGGCCGTCCTTGTGGACCGGATACAGCAGCTGGAGGCGGACAACATCGCTCTGCGGGCGGTCAGCAGCGCCCTTGCGGCTCCCTTCCAGAAACCAGCGCCCAGTGCAAAACCGTCTCACCCTCAGCCACCCATTTCCGGCAAGCCGCCGGCTCAGCCGAAAAAGCGGCCCACTCTGGCTCCTTATCAGTTTGATTACGGAGTGTTTGGAAACCCGAAGCTTGATCGGGAGCAGATCACCTATGTCGTCTTTCTGGACACCCTCTCCGGTGCACCGGTAGATGCCTGGGACGTCTCCCTCCAGAGGGACGGCAGCGCTTTGGCCTGGGCAGAGCGGGACGGCGAGGGCCTCAGGCTCTGCATCGCAGGCGAGAGCGGCGTCAGTGCCAATCGGAATTCCTCCATGCTTTTTGCCGGCTATGTCAGTCTGGTCAGCATCGATTTTGGCCGCTGCTTTGATACCTCCGGCGTTACCAATATGCGCGAAATGTTTAACTGCTGCCTCAGTCTCACCGCTCTGGATCTCTCCTGCTTTGACACCGCTCAGGTCACAGATATGAGCGACCTGTTTTTCGGGTGTGACAGTCTGTCTGCGCTGGATCTCTCCAGCTTTGACACTGCCCAGGTAACTGATATGAGCTATCTGTTTTTCGGATGTCACAGCCTCGCCGCACTGAACCTCTCCAGTTTTGACACCACCCGGGTCACGGACATGCGCGACATGTTCGGCGAGTGCCGCAGCCTGACCGCGCTGGATCTCTCCAGTTTCGATACTGCCCAAGTCACCAGTATGAAGCGCATGTTCGCCGGCTGTACTCAGTTGGCCTCTCTGCAGCTCTCTGATTTCAGCACCGAAAACGTCACAGGCCTGTTGAGTAAAAGCAGGATGTTTGCCAATTGCCGCAGCCTGACCGCTGATACCCAGCTTAGTCTGCGCAGCCGGAACCTGCCGGTCTGACCTCCGCCCTCCCAGAGAAAGGAAGCGAATCCCTATGCAAGAACCTGTCCTCCGCACCCTGCATCCCGCCCCTTCGGCGGAGGATTTGATCACCCCGGAGCACCGGCTGCTGCAGCTTACCGATCGCGTTCGGAAGCTGGAGCAGGACCGGGCAGACCTCCAGGCCCTCTGTGCCGATCTGGCCAAACGGGTACAGCAGCTGGAACAAAATCCTCCCGCGCCCACGGGGCCTGTCAGGACGCTGGCTCCGGAGAAACCCGTCACAGAGCCGGAACCGGAGCCGGACGAGGCTCTGCTCGCTGCCCTCACCCCTGACCCTGACACCACCGCTGACCCGGAGCCCCAGCCCGCCCATTGTCCGACGCTGGCCCTTTTTGACGAGAACAGCGGCGTTTTCGGCAATCAGAAGCTGAGCCGGTCCCAGATCTCTTCCATCACCGTCCTGGGCACCCTCTCCAACGCGCCGGCAGACGCCTGGGACATCTCTCTGAAAAATGACCGGAGCGCCTTAGCCTGGACAAAGGGACAGGGGGACAGTCTTGCGCTCTTTCTGGCCGGGAGCGGAGGCGTCAACGCCAATTCCAATGCCGCCTATCTGTTTTCCAATTACAGCAGCCTGACCCGGCTGGACTTCGGACGCCGGTTCCACACCAGCGGCGTCACCGATATGCATTGGATGTTCGCCGGCTGCCGCAGCCTCACCGCTCTGGATCTCTCCGGCTTTGACACCTCCGCCGTCACCGATATGGAGCGGATGTTTGCCTATTGCGGCAGCCTGACTTCCCTGCGTCTTACCGGCTTTAACACCAAAAAGGTCACCAATATGGACGGCATGTTCGCCTATTGCGGCAATCTTACCGCACTGGACGTCTCCTCTTTCCATACCAGAAGCGTGACCGACATGAGCCGGATGTTTGCCGGCTGTGAAAATCTCACCACGGTGGATCTCTCCAGCTTTGATACCTCCGGGGACCCCTACCGGAACGGAATGTTCGTCCACTGCCAGAAGCTGACTCCGGAGACCCGGGAGCGGCTTCAGGCTCAGGGCTTCCCTGTCTGATCCATCCCTACAGAGCGAAAAA
>CAMELY010000173.1 GCA_945926565.1 uncultured Clostridia bacterium
CCGAAGTCGCCGGTGGAGGCGAAGCAGTATTTGCACCGCAGGTTGCAGTCGTGGGCCACGTTGAGGCAGAGGGCCTTGATGGGGGCGTTCTTCATCACCGCCCATTCCGGCTTGATGTAGTCCTCTTTGGCAAACAGCAGGCCCTGGGCCTCCAGCTCCTTCAGCTCTCCCCAGACCTCGTCGATCTCCTCCGGCTCATAGGGCAGCTGCTCCCGGACGTCCTGGGGGCACTGCTCCGGCAGGGACTCCAGCGTCTCCACCCGGCGGAGCACATCGTAGGTCATCTGATCCAGTACATGGACAGCGCCGCTGTTCACGTCCAGGGCGATGGGGCAGTCCAGGGCCACAAAGGTATGTACCATGTTATTCTCTCCTTGCAATAGAATGGACACATCGGATGGCCCAATGTGTCCAAACATGTTTCATCAATTGACGGGCGCAGAATTACTTCTGGCTCTCGCACTGCTGGTTGGCCACGGTGCAAGAGGTCTTGCAGGCAGACTGGCAGGAAGTCTGGCACTCGCCGCAGCCGCCGTAGGAGGCGCTCTTCTTCAGGGTGGCGCCGTTCAGGGTCTTGATGTGCTTCACGGAAATCCCCTCCTCGCATAGTTTCTGATTGAGATTATACCACTGCTCCCCGGTCATTTCAATCATTTTCTCCGCTTTTTCCGGGAGGCGGACAAAATTCCCCCCAATCCGCCCCCCAACAGGGCAGCGGCAGCCGTGGAAACCGCGATACCGCCCCCAGCCTCCAGCCAGAGCAGCCCGGCCAGCGTCCAGAGCAGGCAGTACAGCCCGCTCACTCCCAGGCCCACCAGCAGAGCCCTGCTGCGGACGCCGGAGATGGCGTAGCAGCCCCCTACAAGGCAGCCCAGGAAGGAGCCCAGAATCCCCGCCCGGGCGGCCCAGTCCTCTCCCAGGCTGCCCCGGGAGATCAGCCAGGCGGCGGCCGCCATGGTCAGCAGCCCCAGTCCCAGGGCAATTGCTCCGCCTGCTGCCAGGGATGTGGCGGCAGAGAGGAGATCCCCTCCCTGCTTCTTTTCCTGCTGCATAAAAAACACCCTCCCGTCTCCTTTTTGCAAGGATATGACGGGAGGGATGGTTTATGCAGGGATTACTTCTTCTTTTTCGCGTCGGCGCTCTTCTGGCTCTCGGAGGCCTTCTCGTCCTCAGCCACCTGGACGCCCTTGCTGGAGATGGCCCACTTCATCAGCTCGATGCGGACCCGGTCGGCGCCGGTCTCCAGCACAACGCTGTTGGCCTTGACGGCGCAGACGGTGCCCACGATGCCGCCAATGGTGGTGATCTCGTCGCCCACGGTCAGGCTGTTGCGCATCTCCGTGGCTTCCTTCTTCCGCTTGTTCTCCGGGCGAATCAGCATAAAGTAGAAGATCGCGATCATGACCACGATCATAATAATGCTAGAAGTCAATCCATCCATGTTAGTTTACCTCCAAAGTGTTCCGGGTTTTTCCCGACATAGTGCGTTTATTGTAGCAGAAATCCCCTGCTGATTCAAGGCTTTTCCCAAATTTTTCGGCAATTACAGCCGCCTCGACAGCTTTTCCGAATAGGCTGCCCGGAAGGCGTCGAACCGGTCCTCCTCCAGGGCGGTGCGGATGGCCTCCATCAGGTGATTGTAGAACCAGAGATTGTGAGTCACCGCCAGGCGCATAGCCAGCATCTCCTCCGCCTTGAACAGGTGGCGGAGGTAGGCCCGGGAGTGGTTGCGGCAGGCAGGGCACTGGCAGCCCTCCTCAATGGGCCGGTCGTCCAGCTTGTACTTCTCGTTTTTGATGTTGATGGTGCCCTCCCAGGTGTAGAGCTTGCCGTGGCGGGCGTTGCGGGCAGGCATGACGCAGTCGAAGAAGTCCACCCCCCGGGCCACCGCCTCGATGATGTTGGAGGGGGTGCCCACCCCCATGAGATACCGGGGCTTGTCCTGGGGGAGATACGGCTCCACGGCGTCGATGACGTCGTACATGGTCTGGGTGCTCTCCCCCACCGCCAGGCCGCCGATGGCCACGCCCTCATAGCCCTCCAGCTTGGCGATCTCCTGGGCATGCCAGATCCGCAGGTCGGGATAGGTTCCCCCCTGGTTGATGGCAAAGAGCATCTGGCCGGGATTGACGCAGTCCGGGGCCGCCATCAGCTCCTTCCGCTTGGCAATGCACCGCTCCAGCCAGCGCTGGGTGCGCTGAACCGACTGCTCCACATAGTCGTGGGTGGAGGGGTTTTCCACGCACTCGTCAAAGGCCATGGCGATGTCGCTGCCCAGGTTGGCCTGGATGGTCATGGACTCCTCCGGGCCCATAAAGATGTGCCGGCCGTCCACATGGCTGTGGAAGGTGACGCCCGCCTCCTTGATGTCCTTGCGCTGGGCCAGGGAGAAGACCTGGAACCCGCCGCTGTCGGTGAGGATGGGGCCGTCCCAGTTCATAAATTGGTGGAGGCCCCCCATGGCCTTCACCACGTCGTCTCCCGGCCGGACGTGGAGATGATAGGTGTTGGACAGCTCGATCTGGCAGCCCAGACCCTTCAGGTCCTCCGCCGCCAGGGCGCCCTTGATGGCCCCCTGGGTGCCCACGTTCATAAAGACAGGGGTCTGTACCGTACCGTGGGGGCAGGTGAAGATGCCCCGGCGGGCCCTTCCGTTGGTTTTGACTACTTGAAACATGGTCACAATCCTTTGTAAAACAGATTCAGCTCCGCTTTTCGCTCCGGAGCCAGTTCCTTCTTCGGGATGCCCTGGATCGCACCCTCCAGGGCGGTCACCTTGTGCAGGCAGACCTCCTCCCTGCCGTGCCGGGTCGCCAGGCGCAGCACCGCCTGCTCGCAGCCCAGAGTCCGGAGGGTCTCCCCGTCCGGGATGCCCGCCTCTTGGAGGAGCTGGGCCAGCTTGGGGCCGATGTTGGGAAGTGTGGTGAGTTCCGTCATAGGCACCTCTCAGGAGATAAACATGGCGTCTCCGAAGGAGAAGAAGCGGTACCGCTCCCGCACCGCCTCCTCATAGGCGGCCAGGACGTGCTCCTTCCCCGCCAGGGCGGAGACCAGCATAATCAGGGTGGACTCCGGCAGGTGGAAGTTGGTCACCAGGCCGTCCATCACCTTGAATTTGTAGCCG
>CAMELY010000174.1 GCA_945926565.1 uncultured Clostridia bacterium
CGGGTCTTCTCTCCGCCGGAGAGCTCGTCAAAGGGCTGCGCCCGCATGGCGGCGGAGATCTCCAGGCCGTTGCACACCTTGCCCAGCCGGACGGCGGTGCCGTAGCCCCCCGCCGCCTCAATGGCCTGGGTCAGGGCGTCGTACCGGCTCAGCACTGCCTTGTCCTGCGCTCCGGCGGCCATTCTGCCGGTGAGCTGCTCCAGCTCCTCCTCCAGGGCGTGGAGCCGGGCAAAGGCGGTATCCAGCACATCCTCCACCGTGTATTCCAAGGGATAGACGGGGATCTGGGAGATGAGGCCCAGCTTTTTCCCCGGAGCGATGACCACCTGGCCCTCGTCGTAGTCATACTCTCCGGTGAGGATTTTAAACAGGGTGGTCTTTCCGCAGCCGTTTTTGCCCAGGATGCCCACCCGCTCCCCGGCGTCCACCTGAAAGGTGAGGCCGTCCAGCAGATTGTCCCCGATCTCAAAGGATTTGACCAGGTTTTGTACGGTGATATCGATCATAGCATTCTCTCTTTGCCGGAGGGATGCTCCGGTCTTGTTATTCGCTCTCAGTCAGCCGCTTGACGAACTCCACCAGTTCCTCAAACTTCATGCCCCGGCTGGCCTTGCAGAGCACCACGGCGCCGGGCTGGAGCACCTGCTCCAGCACCACCTTGGCCTCCTCCTGGTTGGGCCGGGCATAGACCTCTCCCAGGCCGGCGCTCTGGGCGCCCTGGGCGATATACTCGCCCAGCTCGCCCACGGTGATCAGGCAGTCAATGCCCGAGCTGCCCACGAACTGGCCCACGCTCTCGTGGAGCACCGGGCCCAGGTCGCCCAGCTCCAGCATATCGCCCAGCACGGCGATCCGGTAGGCCCCGGAGTAGTTGGCCAGCACATCCACCGCCGCCCGCATGGACTGGGGGTTGGCGTTATAGGTGTCATTTAAAATGGTGATGCCGTTTTTGCAGCGCACCACATCCATCCGCATCTTGGTGGGCACAAAGCTCTCAATACCCCGGCAAAGCTCCTCCAGGCTGAGGCCAAAGGCGGCACCCACGGCGGCGGCGGAGAGGGCGGGATAGAGCAGATGCTTGCCCAGGCAGTGGATGGTGGTCTTCAGATTGCCCAGGGGGGTCACCGCCTCCAGGGACATACAGTCGTGGCCCGCCTCGTGGATGTCCAGGCAGCGGAAGGCGCAGCGCTGAGACTCTCCGTACCAGGTGATGGGGTGGATCAGCACCTGATCCAGCTTGGCCAGCAGCAGGTCGTCTCCGTTAAGCACCGCCATGCCACCAGGCTTGAGGCCGTTGAAGATCTCCGCCTTGGCCCGGAGGGTGTTCTCCCGGCTGCCCAGATTCTCAATGTGGGCGTCACCCACGTTGGTGATCACTGCCACGTCGGGCTGGGCGATGCGGGTGAGATAGTCAATCTCTCCCTTGTGGTTCATGCCCATCTCCACCACGGCGATCTGATGGCTGCTGTCCAGGCCGAAAAGGGTCTTGGGCACGCCGATATTGTTGTTATAGTTGCCCTGGGTCTTGAGCACCCGATACTTCTGGCTCAGGACGGCGGCCACCATGTCCTTGGTGGTGGTCTTGCCCACGCTGCCGGTGATGCCGATCACCTTGATGTCAAACTTGCTCCGGTAGTACCGGGCCAGGTCTCCCAGGGCGGTGGTGGTGTCCGCCACCTGGATATAGAACCGGTCTGTCCGGCGCTCCCCCACCGGATACTTGGTCAGGCAGCCCAGAGCCCCGCTGCACAGGGCCTGGTGGAGATAGACGTGGCCGTCAAAATTCTCTCCGCAGAGGGGGACGAACAGGGAGTTCTGGTGCATTTTCCGGCTGTCGGTGTCCACCTCGGTGATAACCGCGTTGGGGTCAAAGCTGCCCAGCAGCTCGCCGCCTACGGCGGCCACAATCTCGGCTACGGTAATGGGTTCCATGGTCAGCCCTCTCTCGCTTTCAGGGATTTCTCAATGACAATCTCGCACAGCCGGCCGTAATCGATGCCCACGGCGGCGGCCTCCTGGGGCACCAGGCTGGTGGGGGTCATGCCGGGCAGGGTGTTGATCTCCAAAAACCAGGGGGTGCCGTCCTCGGTGACGATAAAGTCCGCCCGGGCGTAGACCGCGAGGCCCAGGGTATGGAACACCGTCTCGGTGGCTTTGGCGATCTCCGCCTCCCACTCCGCCGGGATGGGGGAGGGGGTGATCTCCACCGTGGCGCCGGGCTGATACTTGTTCTCGTAGTCATAGAAGCCCTGCTTGGGGATGATCTCGATGGAGGGGAGCTGATAGCCCTCCAGATAGGCCATCTGAATCTCCCGGCCCTGGACGTACTGCTCCAGCACCACCTTGCCGCCGTAGTTCAGGCAGTCGGTGAGGGCGGCGGACAGCTCTTCCCCTGTTTTGGCGATGGAGACGCCGATGGAGGAGCCGGAGTCCAGGGGCTTTACTACCACCGGAAGAGCGGTCTCCGCCACCAGGGCGGGAATCTGCTCCCCGGTATAGACCACCTTCCGCCAGGCGGGGGTGCGGACGCCGGTGTCGGCGATCAGCCGCTTGGTCAGGTCCTTATCCATGGCGATGGCGCTGGGGAAGGAGCCGGAGCCGGTATAGGGGATGCCCATCAGATCCAGGGCGGCCTGGAGACTGCCGTTCTCGCCGCAGTCCCCGTGAAGGGCCAGATAGACGATATCCGCCATGCGGCACAGCTCCAGCACCCCGGGGCCGAAGACCGACTTGCTCTGATCCTTCCGGCTGGCCCGGATGGCCTTGAGATCGGGAGCCTGGCGGCTCACCCGCTTCCAGGACTCGGGCACCGGAGCGGAGAACCGGCTCTCCAGGCTGCCCTCATACCCCTCCAGACCGAAAAACAGATCCACCAGGGCCACCTGATGGCCCCGGCCCCGGAGGGCCTGGGTCACCATGACGCCGGAGGAGAGGGAGACGTTCCGCTCCCCGGACAGGCCGCCGGCCAATACCACAATTTTCATATCGAAATCCACTCCTTTGAGCGAGCTGCCCTCCATGCCCGGGGCCGGACGGCGTAATCATTCAGTATAGAGTATAGCACACTTATGCGGCCGGAACAAGGGAGATTTGTGCAAGCCTTGGGCCGATC
>CAMELY010000175.1 GCA_945926565.1 uncultured Clostridia bacterium
GCCCACTGGCCCAGCTGAGCGGTCAGGTCGTTCATATGGTTCCGCCTTTCTGGATATTTGGTATAAATGGAATGCTGTAGGGGCCGTTCATGAACGGCCCGCCCGACACAGGGAAATTCCCGGGCGGGCGATTCATGAATCGCCCCTACGGGCCGGATACGGTGGAATCTGTTATCCCCATTTTACACCTCTTTTCCCTTCCCTGCAATCCGACAGACGTTGACTTAAATTCCCGGTGGCTGGTATACTGAGAGAAACACGCACTTGGAGGTGACTGTCATGGCGCCCCTGCCATCCGGCTTTTATGACGGCGACACGGTGGAGATCGCCCGGCGTCTGCTGGGCAAGGTGATCGTCCGGGAAATTCAGGGGGAGCGGCTGGCCTGCCGGATCACCGAGACCGAGGCCTATGTAGGCCGGTGCGACAAGGCCTGCCACGCCTACGGCTACCGGAAGACCGCCCGCACGGCGACCCTCTTTGCCCCGCCGGGCCGGGCCTATATCTATCTGATCTACGGCATGTACCACTGCCTCAACTTTGTCACCGAGCCGGAGGGAGAGCCTGCCGCCGTCCTCATCCGGGGCGGGGAGCCGGTGCTGGGGACGGAGACCATGGCCCGGCTCCGGTTCGGAAAGTCGCCGGAACAGCTCACCCCTTACCAGAAGAAGCACTTTCTGGACGGCCCGGGCAAGCTGTGCAAAGCCCTGGCCCTGACCAGAGAAGAGAACGGCCTGGATCTCACCCGGGGCGAGACGTTATGGGTCATGGACAGCCCGAAGGATCTGGGCATCGTCCTGCCCCCGGAGACCCGGCCCATCTGCACCGGCAAGCGGATCGGCATCGACTACGCCGAGGAGGCGGTGGACTTCCCCTGGCGGTTTTACTATGGACAGAAATGAGGCGATACCATGAAGCTCTTTGACCTGGACGGCACCCTGCTGGACTCCAACGGCATCTGGCAGGAGATCGACGTGGCCTTTCTCGGCCGCCGGGGCATCCCCTGGTCGGAGGAGTATAACCAGGGGGTGATCCACGCCATCTTCCCCACGGCGGCCCAATTCACCAAGGAGTTCTGCCATCTGGAGGAGAGCCCGGAGGAGATCATGGCCGAGTGGCTGGACATGGCCCGGGAGGGCTACGCCCACACCCTCCAGGCCAAGGAGGGGGCCCTGGACTATCTGGCCCGGTGCGCCGCCCGGGGGGAGCGGATGGCCCTGTTCACCTCGGCGGAGCCCTCCCTCTGCCGGGCGGCCCTGGAGGGCCGGGGCTTTGGCCGGTATCTCACCCAGGTGGTCTTTGCCCAGGAGCTGGGCATGGAGAAGCGCTCCCCTGACGCTTTCCGGGAGGCCGCCCGACGGCTGGGGGTCAGCCCGGAGGAGATCACCTTTTTCGACGACTCTCCGGTGGCCTGCCGGGGGGCCAAGGAGGCGGGCTGCACCGTCATCGGGGTCTATGATCCCCTCTTTGCCGCCTATGAGGAGGAGATGCGTGGATTCTGCGACGGATATATCCACTCCTTCCGGGAGCTGATGGAGGAATAACAGGGCGGAGCTGCCCTTCCACGCACAACACCCCCGCCGCAAACGCGGCGGGGGTGTTGTGTTTCCAGGAAATGATTTTTGGGTTGTGCGCAAGCACTCACCGCACCACCAGATGATCCCCCTCCCGGTCGATGACGAACCGGGTGCCGGGGGCCACATCCTCTGCGATGACCTTCCGGGCGATGAGGGTCTCGGCGGTGTGCTGGAGATACCGGCGCAGGGGCCGGGCGCCGAAGGCGGGGTCGTAGCTCTCTTCCACCACGAAGTCCTCGGCGGCGGGGGTCAGCTCCACCGAGAGCTGGCGCTCTGCCAGCCGGCGGTTCAGGTCGTCCACCTGCAGGTGGATGATGCTGCCGATGTTGGCCCGGGTGAGGGGCTTGTAGAAGACGATCTCGTCCAGCCGGTTGAGGAACTCCGGGCGGAAGGACTGCTTGAGCAGCCGCTCCACATTGGCCCGGGCCTCCGGCTTAATCTCGCCGTTTTCATCAATGCCGTCCAGCAGGTACTGGCTGCCCAGGTTGGAGGTGAGAATCAGGATGGTGTTCTTGAAGTCCACCGTCCGGCCCTGACTGTCGGTGATCCGGCCGTCGTCCAGCACCTGGAGCAGCACGTTGAACACGTCGGGATGGGCCTTCTCCACCTCGTCGAAGAGCACCACGGAGTAGGGCTTGCGGCGTACCGCCTCGGTGAGCTGGCCGCCCTCCTCATAGCCCACATAGCCGGGAGGCGCGCCGATGAGCCGGGAGACGGAGTACTTCTCCATGTATTCGCTCATGTCGATGCGAACCAGATTGCGCTCGCTGTCGAACAGGGTCTCAGCCAGGGTCTTGGCCAACTCCGTCTTGCCCACGCCGGTGGGGCCCAGGAAGAGGAAGGAGCCGATGGGCCGGCCGGGATCCTGAATCCCCGCCCGGGAGCGGAGAATGGCCTCGGAGACCCGCTGCACCGCCTCGTCCTGGCCGATGACCCGCTTGTGGAGGATGTCCTCCATGTGCAGCAGCTTCTCCCGCTCCCCCTCCATCAGCTTGGAGACGGGGATGCCGGTCCAGCGCTCCACAATCCGGGCGATCTCCTCCTCGGTGACCTGATCCCGGAGCAGGGAGCGCTTTTTGCTCTCGGCGGCGATGGCCTCCTGCTCGGCCAGCTCTCGCTGAAGCTTGGGCAGCTGACCGAACTGGAGCTGGCTGGCCTTTTCGTAGTCAAAGCTGCGCTGGGCCACCTCCAGATCCCGCTTGACCTGCTCGATCTGCTCCCGGAGCTTCTGGACATGCTCGATGGCGTGCTTTTCGTTGTCCCACTGGGCCTTTTTCGTGTTGAACTCGTCCTGGAGGTTGGCCAGCTCCTCCTGGAGCTTGGAGAGGCGGTCCTTGGACAGGCTGTCCGTCTCCTTCTTCAGGGCGGTCTCCTCGATCTGCAGCTGGATAATCTTCCGGGAGATCACATCCAGCTCGGTGGGCATGGAGTCGATCTCGGTGCGGATGAGGGCGCAGGCCTCGTCCACCAGGTCAATGGCCTTGTCGGGCAGGAACCGGTCGGAGATATACCGGTCGGACAGGGTGGCGG
>CAMELY010000176.1 GCA_945926565.1 uncultured Clostridia bacterium
TTCTCTTTTGATCCCTACAGGGGTGTTGGTTCTGCTCTAGGACAAGGACATTTCTACGGTGGCTCGCTGTTGCCTTCCAATTCTAGGGCTAGTACAAAAGCCGACGGGCTGGTCATCCCTTCGTTAAAGTCTGCCTGTCTAACGCAACGGATGCCAGACTGAAACGCGGGAGCAGCCCATTTCTGTAGCTGAGACTGGGGATGGCGGAGAGCGGAGGGCTCCCGCGCGCCAGTGCGGGACACCGCTTCCGCCATCTCCCGGAGGGGTCCAGGGGCGAGCCCCTGGTTTCCTTTCCCCCCGCTTTCCGAAACCGGAAAGCGGGGCCGCCGGAGGCAGGCCACCGCAGTAACATCAAGCACAATCGGACAGTGACCCACCTCCAGAAAAGCGATTACACTCCATCCCCCATCAATCTCCCAATCTCCTCCACATCCCCGGCAGAAAACGCCTCCTCCGGCTTCAGCGGCACCACCCCCTCCGCCTGACGCTGCTCATTTTCCTCAAAAAAGCCCAGATAGCAGTGCAGCAGCTCCGCCCTGGACAAAGCCGAGCGCAGTACCGTCATCGCCTCAGTGCTCTTTCCCTGAGCACACAGGGAGATGCCCTTCAGTATTCCAGCCGTCATACAGTCGTAAAGTGTATTAAAATAATCTGCCATTGTTACTTCCGCTCCTTTTCTTTTAATATAACTATTATAATCGACTTACAATTGAATTTCAATTGTTGCACATAAATTCTTTCAGATTGTATTACGATAGTAATATCAAAATATAAAAGGCTGAAAGACATGAAGAAATTCAAAATACCGAGCATCCCGCCAACAACAAGCAAAAGCATCCGCTTCCCCAACGACATGATCGACGAGGTGGAGCACTGGATTCAGGGGAAAGACTGTACCTTCTCTGCCTTCGTGGTCGAAGCCGTCCGTGTCGCCCTGGACAACCTCCGGGAAGAGGCGGAAAACGAATAGCATCTCCATCTTACGCAACCTGCTTGTCATCCCCCTCATCAGTCGCCTCCGGCGACAGCTTCCCCCCAGGGGGAAGCCTTTTGGTGCGCCTATCGAAAGACTGTAAAGTTTGAAAGCCTCTGAGCCAAAAAGCCTTCCCCCAGAGGGGGAAGGTGGCGCCGCCTCCTCATGGGGCGGCGGTGACGGATGAGGGGCCCATCCATCCCCACCCGTCCCACCGGACGGGCTTTTCCATTTCCCGCTATTTGTCGAAACTGCAATGCCCTAACCGGAAAATCCCCTCCCTTTTCTCACCCGTTCTCCTTGACGGAATGTCATAGAAACGGTAAAATGTAAAATAACTA
Organism: uncultured Clostridia bacterium; assembly: GCA_945926565.1. Taxonomy (GTDB): domain Bacteria; phylum Bacillota; class Clostridia; order Oscillospirales; family Oscillospiraceae; genus Onthomonas. The sequence goes on from CAMELY010000176.1 coordinate 1,315, forward strand.
TGGCGTGATACAATAAAAAAAGCTGATTTCAGGTTTTTCTTTGATGAGGGAGGATCTCATATGTCTGTCAAGCATATTTTCATCACCGGCGGCGTGGTTTCCGGCCTGGGCAAGGGCATTACCGGCGCCTCTCTGGGCCGTCTGCTCAAGCAGCGGGGCCTCAAGGTGGCCCTGCAGAAGCTGGACCCCTATCTGAACGTGGATCCGGGCACCATGAGCCCCTATCAGCACGGCGAGGTCTTCGTCACCGACGACGGCGCTGAGACCGACCTGGATCTGGGCCACTACGAGCGCTTTGTAGACGAAAATCTGAACGTCAACTCCTCTGTCACCTCCGGCAAGGTCTACTGGTCTGTGCTCAATAAGGAGCGCAGCGGCGACTACCTGGGCGGCACCGTCCAGATCATCCCTCACATCACCAACGAGCTGAAAGAGCGGATCTACCGCATGGAGAAGGGCGAGCCAAAGGACGTCATCATTACCGAGATCGGCGGCACCGTGGGCGATATGGAGTCCCAGGCCTTCCTGGAGGCCATCCGCCAGATCAGCCGGGAGCTGCCCCGGGAGGACTGCATGTTCATCCACGTCTCCCTGGTGGTCTCCATCCCCGGCACCGGTGAGCTGAAGAGCAAGCCCACCCAGCACTCCTGCAAGGAGCTGCTCAGCGTGGGCATTCAGCCGGACGTCATCGTCTGCCGGGCGGATCAGCCCCTCACCGACGACATCCGCCGGAAGATCGCCCTCTTCTGCAACATTCCCCCCGAGAACGCCATCTCCAACCTCACCGCTCCCATCCTCTATGAGGTGCCCCTCATGCTGGAGGAGGAGGGCCTGGCCCAGGTGGTCTGCAAGCGGCTCAACCTGGACGTGCCTGCTCCCGACCTGACCGAGTGGCGGAACATGGTGGTGCGCGCCAAGGCGGCCACCGAGACGGTGGAGATCGCCCTGGTGGGCAAGTATGTGGCCCTCCACGACGCCTATCTGTCTGTGGTGGAGGCCCTGACCCACGGCGGCATTGAGAACGACGTCAAGGTAAAGATCCGCTGGGTGGACTCCGAGCTGGTGGACGACTTCAATGTGGCCGAGTACCTGGAAGGGGTCAACGGCGTGCTGATTCCCGGCGGCTTCGGCGACCGGGGCATTGAGGGCAAAATCTCCGCCATCATGTGGGCCCGGGAGAACAAGGTGCCCATGTTCGGCATCTGCCTGGGCATGCAGATGGCAGTGGTGGAGTTTGCCCGCCATGTGGCCGGCCTCTCCGGCGCCCACTCCAGCGAGCTGTGCCCGGATACCCCCCATCCCGTCATCGACCTGATGCCCGAGCAGCGGGATGTCTCCGCCAAGGGCGGCACCATGCGTCTGGGCGCCTATCCCTGCAAGATCACCAGCCAGGACACCAAGACCTTCGCCGCCTACGGTGAGCCGGTGATCTATGAGCGCCACCGCCACCGCTACGAGTTCAACAACGCCTACCGTGACCTGCTCACGGAGAAGGGCCTCATGCTGGCGGGCCTCTCCCCCAACAACCGTCTGGTGGAGATCGTGGAGCTGCCCGACCATCCCTGGTTCGTGGGCGTCCAGTTCCACCCCGAGTTCAAGAGCCGTCCCAACCACGCCCATCCCCTCTTCCGGGACTTCATCTGCGCCGCCAAGAAACAGAAGGCAAAAAACTGAATTTACCATTACTGACAAAAGCGCCGCCATTTGTTTAAAATGGCGGCGCTTCAGGCTGTCAAAAAGTATGTCTGGCGATTCTAAATGAGGGCTAAAAATT
>CAMELY010000177.1 GCA_945926565.1 uncultured Clostridia bacterium
CAGAAGGACGGCGCTTCCGTGGAGGACATCTCCGCCGGTCTCGCCATCTCCATCGTGAAAAACGCCATCTACAAGGTGCTGCGCATGTCCTCCGCCGACGAGCTGGGCCAGCACATCGTGGTGCAGGGCGGCACCTTCCACAACGACGCGGTGCTCCGGGCCTTTGAGCAGGAGCTGGGCCGGAATGTCATCCGTCCCACCATCGCCGGTATTATGGGCGCCTTCGGCGCCGCCCTGGCGGCGAAAAAGCTACACCTGGAAAAGACCAGCCTGCTGACGGCGGAGGAGCTGAAGACCTTCCAGCACTCTGCCAAGCCGGTGACCTGCAACGGCTGCACCAACCACTGCAGCCTGACGGTGAACACCTTCGACGGCGGCCGCCGCTTTATCTCCGGCAACCGTTGCTCCAAGCCCCTGGGGGGCAAAAAGGTGGAAAACCCGGATCTGATGAAGTACAAGTACAACAAGCTCCGGGCCATGGAGGGCAAGGGGGCCGGAAACGGCATCCGGGGGAAGATCGGCATTCCCTTCGGCCTGAATATGTACGAAAACCTGCCCTTCTGGTACGAATTTTTCACCAAGCTCAACTTTGAGGTGGTGCTCTCCCCGGAGTCCAGCCGCAAGCTGTACCTCAAGGGCCAGCGCACCATTCCCTCGGATACCGTCTGCTATCCGGCCAAGCTGCTCCACGGCCATGTGGAGAGCCTGCTGGAGCAGGGGGTGGACACCATCTTCTACCCCTGCATGAGCTACAACTTTGACGAGGGCATGAGCGACAACCACTACAACTGCCCGGTGGTGGCCTACTACCCCGACCTGATCGCGGCGAACCTCCCCGACCTCCAGGGCAAGCGGTTCCTTCACCCCTATTTCGGACTGCACCGGCCCAAGGACTTTGAAAAGCATGCCGCCCGCTACTTCCAGGAGGAGTTCGGCATCCCCCAGAAGGAGACGGTGGCTGCCGCTCGGGCGGCCTATGGGGCCTACGACGCCTATAAGGAGGATCTGCGGGCCACTGCCCAGGGCTACATCGAACACGCCCGGGCCCACGACATGCCCATTATGGTGGTGGCCGGCCGGCCCTATCACATGGATCCGGAGATCAACCACGGCATCAACGACCTGGTCACCGGCTTCGGCTTTGTCCTCATCACGGAGGACTCCGTGGCCTGGGAGATGGACAAGCAGCCCCGGACGGTGCTCAACCAGTGGACCTATCACGCCCGGATGTACAACGCCGCCCGGTATGTCTGCACCCAGGAGGACATGGAGCTGATCCAGCTGGTCTCCTTTGGCTGCGGCGTGGACGCCATCACCGGCGACGAGATGCGCTCCATCCTGGAGCAGGGCGGCAAGCTGTACACCCAGCTCAAAATTGACGACATCAGCAACCTGGGCGCCGTCAAGATTCGCATCCGCAGCCTGATTGCCGCTATTGAGGCCCGGAAGGCCCGGAACGGGCAGTGATCCCCACAACAGAAAGGAAATTCTATGGCTGAACTGGTATATAACAAAGACGGTCGTCTCCTGTTTACCAAGGAGATGAAGAAGGAGTACACCCTCCTCATGCCCCAGATGCTGCCCATCCACTTTGAGATGTTCCGCCAGCTCCTGCTGCTGGAGGGCTTCAAGGTGGAGCAGCTCAACAACGACAGCCGCAACGTGGTGGACGAGGGCCTGAAGTACGTCCACAACGACACCTGCTATCCCGCCCTGCTGGTCATCGGCCAGCTCATCGACGCGGTGAAGAGTGGCAAGTACGACATCCACAAGGTGGCCCTGCTCATCACCCAGACCGGCGGCGGCTGCCGGGCCTCCAACTACATCCACCTGCTGCGCAAGGCGCTGCAGAAGGCCGGAATGGAGTACATTCCGGTAATCTCGGTGAGCTTTGGCCTGGAGTCCAATCCCGGCTTCTCCCTCAGCGTCTCCCTGCTGCAGAAGCTGGTCTTCGGCATGATGTACGGCGACCTGATTATGAACATCTCCAACCAGGTGCGGCCCTATGAAATCACCGCCGGGGACACGGACCGGATGGTGAAGGACTGGATCGCCAAGCTGGTGGATCGCTTCCAGCACGGCCAGGGCATGAGCCGTAAGGCCATGTGCCAGGGCTTCGACGAGATCATCGCCGACTTTGCCGCCATTCCCGTCCGGCAGGAGGAGAAGATCCGGGTCGGCGTGGTGGGCGAGATTTACGTCAAGTATTCGCCCCTGGGCAACAACGACCTGGAGGAGTTCCTCCTCAGCGAGGGCGCCGAGCCGGTGGTGCCCGGCCTCACCGACTTTATGATCTTCAAGATCTACAACCGGGTGGTGGACATCAATATCTACGGCGGCAACCCCGCGAAGAAGGCCATGTGCGAGTTCATGATGGACTACGTCCAGAAGTGCCAGCACGACATGATCCACGCCCTGGAGAAGTCCGGACGCTTCCGTGCCCCCGGCGACTTTGATCAGCTGCGCCAGCTGGTGCAGGGCTACCTGGGCGAGGGCTGCAAGATGGGCGAGGGCTGGCTGCTCACCGCCGAGATGCTGGAGCTGATTCACTCCGGCACCAACAATATCGTCTGCGCCCAGCCCTTCGGCTGCCTGCCCAACCACATCGTGGGCAAGGGTATGATCCGGGCCCTGAAGGACAACTACCCCAACTCCAACGTGGTGGCCATCGACTATGACCCGTCGGCTACCAAGATCAATCAGGAGAACAGAATTAAGCTAATGCTGGCCAATGCCAAGGGCCTGGCGAAGGAACAGGCCAAGGCCCACGCCTGAGGGAGTTCTCCTGCAGGGAGCGGCCTGCTGCAATTAAAAAAATAGGGAAAACACCCGCTGGGATAAATACCAGCGGGTGTTTCAGACTGTCAAAAAAGTACCTTTTGCAAACTCCAAGTCAGGCTAAAAGTCCAGGAGGCTCTCCGCAGGAGTTTTGTTGCGACAGCAACAAAATAAAGTGAAATATGTGCTTTTAGCCGGACCTGTGCCGGAAAAAAGCACACAGGGAGGCCGGGAGTGTGCCCGAAGGGCGCACGGTTCGGCCGCATAATTCCAAACAAATGCAACGCATTTGTTTGGAGAGCCTGTC
>CAMELY010000178.1 GCA_945926565.1 uncultured Clostridia bacterium
GAGAGCACAGGGCAGACGGCCAGTTCCAGCTTCTTTGCCCGTTCCACCGTCTCCGGCCAGAGGCCAAGAGGCAGCCGGGTCAAGTCCTCGCCGCCCTCTACCAGAAGATAGATCATGCCGTTTCCCGTCACCGTCTCATAGGAAAGGGCCCGAGCCTCCAATCCCCCGGCGAGCCATTGGGCCGTATCCCTCTCCCACAGGGCGATAAGGATGCCCTCTCCCGTTTGGGTCAGCCAGGCCTGCACCTGCTCCGGGTAGGCGGACGTCCAATCGGGAGCGGTCAGGGCCTGGGCCCGGGTGAGCCAGGTGAGGCCGCTGCGCCCCTTCAGCGTTTCCAGCGTCTCCTCCCGGAGGGCAAGGCCGGTGAGCCCCTGTCCCCGCAGCGTCTCCAGCCATTGCTCCATAGGCAGTTCGGAGTCCCGGGCCAGTTCCTCCAGGGCCTGACCGTCAAAGAGGAGGGACACGGCGTCGTTTTCCGCCTCCCACTGCCATCGACGGGCCAGAAAAGGGCTCAGCGCCAGCAGCACCGCCGCCAGCAGCACGATCCACCTCCGTTTCACAGGCAAAACCTCCCTCAGCTGAAATTCAGTTACCATTATGCACAAATCAGAGCGGAAAATAACCCTTGTTTCCTTCTTGCGCTCTGCTGGAAAACAGGGTACAATATGGGATAAACGTTATGTCAAGCTGGTGCAAACCGACGCTGTCAGTTTTTCGGGAAAGGAGGAACAGGATATGGCTCAGATTATCTGTCTGTCCAGCACCCGGTGGCTCAAGCTGCCCACCCGTACCCAGTGGCTGCTGACCCAGCTCAACCGCTACCACAAAATTCTGTTCTTCCAGCCCCCTCCCTCCCTTCTCTCCCGGGATCCCCGGAAGAACGACTATAAAAAGGAGGGGCGGCACCCCCAGGGCAATATCACCGTCTATACCCTGCCCCCTACCTTCCAGATCACCAACTACGACCATCCCCGTCTGCTGGAGCAGAATCTGAAAAAGCTGACCCGCTACATCACCGAGAAGGCCGCCAAGGCGAATTTCTACAATCCTCTGCTGTGGATCTGCTCCCCGCTCTACGCCGGGCTGCTGGACACCCTGGACTACAAGGGAATTGTCTACGACTGTTTTCAGGACTGGCCTCAGTTTGACATCCGCTGGGAGAGCATTCTGGCCAACCGGGCGGACGTGCTGTTCGCCGCCTCCCCCGGACTGGTGGAGCATCTGGCCCCCTGCAACACCAACATTGCCCTGCTGCCCAACGGCTGCGACCTGAAGCTGTATACCCAGACGGAGGATCTGACTCTCCAGGTGCCTGCCCCTCTGATGCGCATCCGGGGCCCTCTTTTCGGCTATCTGGGGGACGCCGGCCGGGATCTGGATCTCCGCCCGGTCTACCGGACTGCCAAGGCCCACCCCGCCTGGAGCTTTGTCTTTGCCGGCCGCTGCAGCCGGGAAAACCCCCTCTATCAGGCGGTGCACCGGCTGGAAAACGTCCATTTTCTGGGCAAAATCAGCCCGCTGGATCTGCCCGGCTACGCCGCCCAGTTTGACGTGCTCATCGACCTGCTGGAAACGGACGACCCGGACGAGGATGTGGTGCCCAGCCGAATCTATGAATACCTGGTGGTGGGCAAGCCCATCGCCGCCATGTATCCGCTCCGGTACATTCCGGTGTACTCCGACGTGATCTACGGCGCAAAGTCCCCCAAGGAGTTTGTGGACGCCTGCTATCAGGCGGTTATGGAAAACAGCGCCTGGGCCCCCGCCACCCGCAAGCGCTACGGCGCAGAGGCCTCCTGGGTCAACCGCGCCCAGGAAGCGGAGCGCATCCTGGAGAGCAACGGCCTTCTGTGAGCCGGATAGGCGGTTAAACCAATTCCCCTTCTCATTTTCCAATTTACATTGTACAAGCGTACAAAAAACTTTTTTAGCCTCTCTTTCCCTTGAAAGTCCCAATAATATGGGATAAAATACACTCAATTCGTAGTTGGGGGGGAGCTGCAATGGTGCGTCTGTCCGTCGGAAATCGCAACGGCCGCCAGGGCTCCCAGTGCGCCTTCTCCCCTACCGTATCCTAATCCAGCCGGCAGGCAGATAGTCCATATCTGCTTGCTTTTTTTCGTGATCGGAGGTTGTGATTTGATGAAAAAAGTTGCGGTTATTATGGGCTCTGACAGTGATCTGCCCGTCATGCAGGAGGCCGTGGACAAGCTGAAGCTGTTTGGCATTCCCTATGAGGTGCGGGTCATCTCCGCCCACCGCACCCCTGCCGCCGCGGAGCAGTTTGCCTCTCACGCCGCGGAAAACGGGTTCGGCGTACTCATCGCCGGGGCCGGCAAGGCCGCTCATCTGGGCGGCGTGCTGGCCGCCTACACCACGCTGCCGGTGATCGGCGTGCCCATCAAGACCTCGATGATGGGCGGTCTGGACAGCCTGCTGTCCATCGTCCAGATGCCCAGCGGCATCCCGGTGGCCACGGTAGGCGTCAACGGCGCCGCAAATGCCGGCATTCTGGCCGCTCAGATGCTGGCCGTGGGCGACGAGGCGCTGACCGCCAAGCTCGCATCCTTTAAAGAGGAGATGGCCCGCTCGGTGGCCGAAAAGGACGCCAAGGTCTGCGCCCAGATGAATCAGTAAGTAACCCCTGCAGTCCGGAGAAAGGCTTCGGAGACACTGTTTTTGATTGAATCGGAAAGGAAGTCTGAACAATGGAAAAGATGGAGCAGCTCTACGAGGGTAAGGCAAAAAAGGTATTCGCCACCGATGATCCCAACGTGGTCATCGTCTCCTACAAGGACGACGCCACCGCGTTCAACGGTCTGAAGAAGGGCACCATCGTGGGCAAGGGCGTCATCAACAACCGGATGAGCAACCACATGATGCGCAAGCTGGAGGCCCAGGGCGTCCCCACTCACTATATTGAGGAGCTCAATGACCGGGAGACCGCCGTCAAGAAGGTGCAGATTGTCCCCCTGGAGGTCATCATCCGCAATATCTCCGCCGGCTCCTTTGCCAAGCGCTTCGGCGTGGAGGAGGGCATCGTGTTTGACGAGCCCACCATTGAGTTCTCCTACAAG
>CAMELY010000179.1 GCA_945926565.1 uncultured Clostridia bacterium
AGCGTCTGTCCAGAAGATCGGGAGCATTCACCGGATAACGGCCGGTGCTCTCCTGATCCCCCTCCAGTAGCTTGATGGCATGCCAGCGCAGGTTCCTGCCGGTCAGCTCGGGGTACTTCCGGTTCAGGGCGGTGGAGAGGGCATCGATCCGGAACTCCATGAGCTCGTCATAGACCATGACATACCGGGCGTGCTTCTCCGCCTGGCCCCTCTCCCCCCGGCCGTGCCACTCATGCTCGTGGATGATGGGGTCCCGCCCGGTGGAGCCGGCGTGGTGGGCGGCGGCATGCATGAGCACCTCCAGCCCCGTCCGCTTCCGGGCCGACACCGGGATGACGGGCACGCCCAGCATCTCGGGCAGCCGGTGCAGGTCGATCTCCATGCCCCGTTTTTCCACGATGTCCATCATGTTGAGGGCTACCACCAGGGGTTTGCCCAGTTCCAGGAGCTGGAGGGTCAGATACAGGTTCCGCTCCAGTGCGGAGGCATCCACCACGTCGATGATGACGTCCACCTCGTCGGAGAGAATGAAATTCCGGGAGACCTGCTCCTCCATAGTGTAGGAGGTGAGGGAGTAAGTACCCGGCAGATCCACCAGCCGGATGTTCAGATCGTGGTCCCTCAGGGTGCCCTCCACCCGTTCCACGGTGACCCCCGGCCAGTTGGCCACCTTCAGATTGGCGCCGGTATAGGCATTGAACAGCGTGGTCTTGCCGCAGTTCGGATTTCCAATAAAGGCGACGGTCAGCTGCTTTGCCATGTTATGCCACCTCGATCTTCCGTGTGATACCCCGGCCCATGGCGAACCGGGTGCCCCGGACCTTTACCACCAGAGTTCCCCTGTCTTTAGCTCCCAGAACAGCCACCCGGGTACCCAGGGTCACGCCCAGAGCTTCCAGCCGGTGGGCCACCGCCTCGGGGAGCTCCATCCCCGAGACGGTATAGCTCTCTCCCGGCTTTCCCTGATCCAACGTCATATGTAACAGCCTCCTGCGGCACTGCGTGCCTGTATACTTTTATAAAAATCCAACGTGCGGAAGCCCCGCTCCAGCTGAGTGAGCAGGAAACTCTCGCTGACCCCGGCCAGGCGCTCCAGGCTCTCGCCGGGCAGGGCAAAGGAAAACAGACGCTTGGGATCGCCGTATACCACGTGGCGCATGGCGGCCAGGGCGGGGGCGTCCAGCGGCATGGAGACCTCCCCCTCTCCCACGCCCTCCCGGCAGCGGGCACAGTGGAGCACTCCGGCAGACAGATTGAGCCGGGGCTCCTCCGGCTCCGGCACGCCGCAGACGGCGCACGCGTCCAGCAGGGGCTCATACCCGGCCAGGCAAAGCAGCTTCAGCTCAAAGGCCGCTTTGACCAGTTTGAGCGGCTTATGCAGCTTGTCCAGAGCGTAGAGGGAATTGAGCACCAGCGGGAGCAGGCCGGGCGTCTCCACGCCCTCCTCGGCCACCGCCTCGGCCGCCTCGGCAAAATAGGATCCCAGGGCCAGCTTTTCCAGGTCTTCCCGCATTCCCCGGAACTCGCTGAGGGTGCTGGCCTCGTTCAGCGACCAGTAATCCCGGTAGTCGAAAAGGGTCATGTCCGACCACACCAGCAGCTGGGCCGAGGCGGCCAGGGGACTGCTGCGGCGGCGGCAGCCCCTGGCCTTCACAGTGCGCTTTCCCTGACCCTCCGCCAGTACGGTGAGGATCTTGTCACTCTCTTTGTAATTGACTTCCCGGAGCACCAGGCCCCGCGTTACCACGTGCATAACGGTATCCGGGCGTCAGGCGCTCTCCGCCTGGCGCTCCTCCTCTCTCAAACAGCAATAGACAAGATATGCCTCCGGCAGTCCTGTACACAGAAACAGCACCCATGCCCTCTCAGCGTCCATGGCGGGCTCCTCCTTTTCTCTCAAGGATAGCTTGCCGTTTCCGGGCCGGAATATCACCGCCAAATTCTGCTGTTTTTTACCGGGTATTTCAAATGCGTACAGATTTCTCCCCGGTCAGTCGTCCCGGTATCCGAAGCTGTGGATCAGATTCACGTTGTCCCGCCAGTTTGCCTTCACCTTCACCCAGGTCTGGAGGAACACCTTGGTTCCCATAAATTTTTCCATGTCCTCCCGGGCCAGAGTGGAAATCTTTTTCAGCATGGCGCCGTTTTTGCCGATGATGATGCCCTTGTGGCTCTCCTTCTCACAGTAGATGACGGCGTCGGCCTCGATGACCTCATCGTCCCGCTCCGCAAACCGGGTCAGTTCCACGGCAGTGCCGTGGGGCACCTCCTTGTCCAGACACAGCAGCAGCTTCTCACGCAGGATCTCGGCGCACACCTGCCGCTCAGGCTGGTCGGTGACCATCCCCTCCGGGAACAGGTGGGGGCCTTCGGGGAGATAGTCCTCCAGCAGGTCCAGCAGTTCGGCCACGCCCTCTCCCTCCTTGGCGGAGATGGGCATGACCTGGGCAAAGGTGTGCTCCCGGGTGTAGGCGGCAATGACAGCCAGCAGTTCCTCCTTTTTCACCGTGTCGATCTTGTTGATGACCAGCACGGTGGGGACCTTCAGGCTCTCCAGCCGCTTCATCAGCTCCCGCTCCGGCTCTCCCACATTGGGAATGGGCTCTGCCAGCCGCAGCTCGGCGTCCACATCTGCCACGCTCTGGCGCACCACCCCCACCATATAGTCCCCCAGCTTGGTCCTGGCCTTGTGGAGCCCCGGGGTATCCACAAAGACGAACTGGCTCTCCCCCCGGTCCACCACGGCACAGATCCGGTTCCGGGTGGTCTGAGGCTTATTGGTGACGATGGCAATCTTTTCCCCCACCAGGGCGTTTGTCAGGGTGGACTTGCCCACATTGGGCCGGCCCACGATGGCGATCATGCCAGCTTTGGTCTGATTCATCAGGTGATCCTCCATTTTCCATCTGTTTGCGGGCGCCGGGTTCTCTCCGCCCGGCACGGGTTATCGCTCCGGCATCCCCGCCGCTCCGGGGTCGTTGGTGAAAAAGCCGCCGGTGTTCTCCCCGTAAAAGCGGCCGTCCTCCGCCAAAATCAGAGTCAGGTTATAATAATTCAGCGTG
>CAMELY010000180.1 GCA_945926565.1 uncultured Clostridia bacterium
AAGTGTAAGCATCTTCTCAATAAGCGTTCAAAAAACAACCGCTCTCCCAGTCCAGACGGGCCGGGAGAGCGGTTATGTGTTCTATGCAGTTTTACAGCGGCTTACGCCTCGGTGTCCAGGTTGTCGCCCACCAGGCCGATGAAGCTGCCCGCAGGCAGGCCGCCCTCGGCATGGCCGATGAGCCACTTGTTGTTGGCAGCCAGCAGCTTGTCCTCGCCGTCGCCGCCGTGGGCCTTGGTCAGCGCACCGTTGGTGCCCCGGGGCAGGACGATGGCCACCTGGAAGCCCTTGCCCTCCACGCCGCAGGGGGCATAGTGCAGGGTGGTGCCGTAGATCTCCACGCCGGTGCCGGCGGGGAGCAGGAAGGCCTCCATCTTGGCGGTCTCATAGGTGAAGTCGGCGGCGATATCCTGCTGGCGGCCCAGGAGCAGAATGGCGTCGGTGGCGGCAATGTTCAGCTCGGAGCAGCGGTGATATTCCACAGCGTTGAGCAGGTGGTTGTGACCGTTGCAGTAGCCCACCTGGATGGGCAGCTCGCCAAAGGCCACGGTCTGAAGGGCATCCATGGAGACGGTTGCCTCCAGCTCGGGGGCGGAGGCCACATAGACCACGTCCTCGGGCACAGGCGTCTTGGACAGGGCCTCCAGCAGGGGAGCCAGCTCCAGACCGGAGAGCACCTTGCCGTAGGCGGCAAATTCAGGGCTGTTGACAGAGAGCAGTTTCATAGGGATCTTCCTTTCCGGGGGCCGCAGCCCCTGTTTATTCTGGTAGGTTTAGTATAACTGCCCAGAGCGCTCAGGTCAACGCCCTTGTTTTTATCCTGTTTTGACAATTTTGCTGTTTTGGAAGCGAATCCAAATCACTCCCGGGGCAGGGAGAACAGATAGTCGATCCCCTTGGGACTGAGGGTGGATTTCAGATGCCGGTGCTCTCCCCGTCCGGCTGCCACCAGGTTGGGATACCCCCGGACATTGACCTGGACATAGCCCGGATTGTAGTCCAGATAGTCCCACAGATCGTTCACATGAAAGTAGCCGGCACGGACGCCGCCGGTGATATACAGGGCCTGAATGTCCTCCAGCCGGGTGGACTGGCCGCAGCCGGGCTTCATCTTCACTTTGGTTGCCAGCATAGCACATTCCTCCTGTTCCGGTCTCCCTCCAGCCTATGCGCCGGGGCGGCAGCTGTTCTATCAGTTTAACAGAAAGAAAGGTAATTGTCAAAAGCCCGGCAAACCGGCAAAAGATTCGGCCCGTGGACAAGCGTCCCCGGGCCGAAAGCAGTCTGTATGGTTATCCCAGAATCATCCGGTCGTTGGCAAAGGCCTCGCCGGAGGCCTCGGAGAACTTCTCCAGCAGGTTCTCCACCGTCAGCTTCTTCTTCTCCTCGCCGGAGATGTCCAGAATGATCTGGCCGTCCTTCATCATAATCAGCCGGTTACCGTGGGCGATGGCGTCCCGCATATTGTGGGTGATCATCAGGGTGGTGAGCTGATCCTTGGCCACAATCTTGTCGGTGAGCTCCAGCACCTTGGCCGCCGTCTTGGGGTCCAGGGCGGCGGTGTGCTCGTCCAGCAGCAGCAGCTTGGGCTGCTTCAGGGTGGCCATGAGCAGGGTAACCGCCTGGCGCTGACCGCCGGAGAGCAGGCCCACCTTGGTGGTCAGCCGGCCCTCCAGGCCCAGATCCAGGCTGGCCAGCAGCTCCCGGTACTGCTCCCGCTCCTCCTTGGTGACGCCCCACTTGAGGCCCCGGCCCTGGCCCCGGCGGGCGGCCAGCGCCAGATTCTCCTCGATGCCCATGGTGGCGGCGGTGCCGGTCATGGGATCCTGGAACACCCGGCCCAGATAGGCGGCCCGCTTGTGCTCAGGCAGGCGGGTGACGTTCTCCCCGTCGATGATAATGCTGCCACTGTCCACCTCCCAGACACCGGCGATGGCGTTGAGCATGGTGGACTTGCCGGCGCCGTTGCCGCCGATGACAGTGCAGAAATCGCCCGGCTTCAGGTGCAGATTGAGTCCACTGAGGGCCACCTTCTCATTGATGGTGCCGGGATTGAAGATTTTGACTACGTTGTTGACTTCCAGCATGATTTAGTCCTCCTTCTTCCCGCTCAGCACCCGGGCGGCATACTTTGCGCCATAGCTCTTGGAGAAATACTTGCCCTTGAGATAGGGGGTCGCCAGGAAGATGGCCACCACAATGGCAGTCAGCAGCTTCATGTCATCTGCCGGGAACTTCAGCCAGAGGACGAAGACGTACACCAGGTAGTAGATCACGCCGCCCAGCACCACAAAGAGCAGCCGGAGGGCAAAGTTCAGATGCTTGCCCAGAATCGCCTCGCCCAGCACCTCGCCGATGATGACAGCGGCCAGGCCGATGACGATGGCGCCCCGGCCCATATTGACGTCGGCAAAGCCCTGATACTGGCTCAGAATGCCGCCGGACAGGGCCACCAGGCCGTTGGACAGGGCCAGCGCAATCACCTTCATCACGTTGGTATTGATGCCCTGGGCCCGGGACATATTGGGGTTGGTGCCGGTGGCCCGGATGGCGGAGCCCTGCTCGGTGCCCATATACCAGTAGAGGGCGGCGATCAGCACGGCGCAGCAGATGGCCACGATGAGAATGGTCCGGGGCAGCAGCTTGGCGTTGGAGGTAAAATGCAGGGTCACGCTGTTGACGTTAATCGCCTGGTTTGCCTTTCCCATGATATTCAAATTGATGGAATACAGGGAAATCTGGGTCAAAATACCAGCCAAGATGGGCGGGATGCCCAGACTGGTGTTGAGAAATCCGGTGACAATACCGGCAATCACACCGGCGGCAAAGGAAACCACCAGCACCAGCTCCGGATTCCATCCGTTCATGATCAGCATAATGCAGACCGCGCCTCCGGTGGCAAAGGAGCCGTCCACGCTCAGATCGGCGAAGTCCAGCAGCCGGAAGGTGATGTAGACGCCCAGCGCCATAATGCCCCAGATCAAGCCCTGGGCAATTCCGCCGGGACAGGCCCGCAGCAGCGCCATGGGATTTAGCGATGCGAAG
>CAMELY010000181.1 GCA_945926565.1 uncultured Clostridia bacterium
AGCAGCGCCGCCGTCTGCCGGTCGGGGACAATCCCCTGCTCCCGGTACATCTGGGTCAGAATGGTAGCGGTACAGCCCAGGGGCTGATTGCGGAAAAAGACGGGTTGGATGGTCTCCATGCTGCCCAGCCGGTGGTGGTCAATGATCTCCAGAATCTCCGCCGCGGTGACTCCGTCCACCGCCTGGGTGCGCTCATTGTGATCCACCAAAATCACCTGCTGCCGGGGCATGTCCAGCAGATCCCGCTGGGTGACCAGGCCCAGATAGTCTCCATCTCCGTCCAGCACCGGGAAATAGCGGAAGCGGCGGCGGGCCATGACCGTCTTCAGCTCAGAGACCGGATCGTCCTCGTCAAAGGTGACAATCCCCTCCGTCCGCATGACTGATCGGACGGGGGCCGCCTGACTGATGAGCCGGGAGACGGTATAGGTGTCGTAGGGCGTGACGATAACCGCGCAGTCCCGCTCCCGGGCCAGCTGGCGGATAGAGCGGCTCACGGGAGCGTCCAGGCAGATCACAATGCAGCCCGCTCCCACCTGGATGGCAGAGAGCTGGGCCTCATAGCGGTTGCCCAGAACCACCAGGTCTCCCGGCTCAATGTACTGCTCCATCAGATCCGGGTTGGCCGCCGAGACCACCACCTTGCCCTGGGCGAACCGCCGGCTCCCCTCTCCCTCCTCCAGTCTTCCGGAGAGGGTTTCGGCAATGCTCTGATACAGGGGCGCCGCCTTGGACAGGGCTGCGGGATCCAGCTCCCGCATATAGGAGCGGGCGATGTCCCCCACTGTGATGATGCCCTGAATATGCCGGTTTTTCAAAATAGCCAGGGTGTGAATCTTCTCCTCCTGCATCCGCTCCCAGGCCCGGAGCAGACTGGTCTCCGCAGAAATGCCGGGTACCCGGCTGAACTGGACGTCTGCGGCCCGGGGCTCCAGGGTGTCCAGATAGGGGGGCGGCTCCACCCCAAAGCGCCGGAGTACATAGGCGGTCTCCTCGTTGATCCGCCCCGCCCTTCTGGGCTGGTAATCCCCGCCGGTCACCTGACATTTCAACCGGGCATAGGCGATGGCTGAGCAGATGGAGTCGGTGTCCGGATTTTTGTGTCCGATCACATAGACAGGCCGCATGGCTTCACTTCCTTCCAAAAACAGGCGGCAGAGAGGGGCCTCTGCTCCCTCTCTGCCGGAATCATGGGGTATTCCCCTGTTCACTTCTCTGTGGGAGCCTTGCGCTTGACATAGCGCCGATCCTGCTGATCCACATAGTCCAGATGGACGTAATCCTGGGTATCCAGGCTCATCTCCTTCTCCCGCAGCCGGCCGTTGACCAGCTCGGTCACAATGGATGCGATAATCGCAAAGAGGGGCACACCGATAATCATGCCCACAAAGCCAAAGAGGCCGCCGAAAAGGATGATGGCAAACAGTACGCTGAAGGCGCTCAGTCCGGTGGTGTTGCCCAAAATCTTGGGGCCCAAAATGTTGCCGTCAAACTGCTGCAGGGCCAGGATAAAGATGATAAAGTAGACGCACTTGATGGGACTGGTCAGCAAAATGAGCAATCCGCAGGGCACCGCCCCCAGGAAGGGGCCGAAAAACGGAATCACATTGGTGACACCGATGACCACACTGACCAGCAGCGTGTAAGGCAGCCGCAGCAAACTGGTGCCGATGAAGCAGAGAATGCCGATAATCAGCGAGTCCAGCAGCTTGCCCAGGAGAAAGCCGCCGAAGACTTTGTGGATATACCGGATACGGATCATGGCCCCGTTGCCCCGCTGGACGCCCAATATGGCGTAGAGCAGCTTTTTCGCCAGAGCGGACAGCCGCTCCTTGTCCGCCAGCAGATAGGCGGCCACAATCAGGCCCAGGACAAAGTTCTTCAGCACCTGGAAGACGGCCAGCACACCGTTGAACACGCCGCCCAAGAAGGAGTTGACGCCCTCTCCCAGCTGCTTGGAGAGATCCTGTACGCTGGGCAGCAGGTCGTTGGTCAGCCAGGTCTCAAAATCTACGGTGAAATTGTCAAAGGCCTGCTGCACACTGAGGCCCAGATTGTAGTGCTGGAACACCTGATCCAGCCAGGCGCTGGTCTGATCCAGATAACCGGGCATGGCGTTGATCAGGCCCATGACGCTGGAGATGAGCTGTGGCACCACCAGCGCCACCAACCCCACCACCAGGCCCAGAGCCAGCAGCAGAGACAGCAGCACCGACAGTCCGTTGGCCAGCTGCCTGGCCCGCCTGGGCTTCAGCTTGAGGCTGAGATAATAGTCCAGGTTGCGGCACAGAGCATTATATACCGGCGCCAGCAGATAGGCGATCACCCCGCCCACAATAAAGGGCATGAGAATTTCCACCAGATGAACCGCCAGCTGCTTGATCACATTAAACTTGTAAATGAAGAAAAAGATGAGGATACTGGCCGCGATCACGGCCAGGGCGGTGAGGCCGATGCCCACATAATCCCCTAAAGGTCTTTTCCGCATTGCGGTTCCCTCCTTTCAGCAGGGAGACCCGGCGGTCAGACGGACAGCTCCACCTGACGGCCGTCCAGCGCCTTGGCGTACTGCTCCAGAACGGGCTGCACGTCGTTTTTCAGAAATTCCGTGACCTGATCCGGGCTGCGGCCGATGTATCGGCTGGCCTCCAGATGGGCGGTCAGCTCCTCCCTGGTCATGCCGAAGAGAGGATCCTCCGCGATCAGGTCGATCAGATTGTTGGAGAGGCCCCGCTCCTTGACGTTGCGGCCCGCCTCCAGGGAGTGGACCCGGATGCGCTCATGCAGCTCCTGCCGGTTGCCGCCCCGGAGCACCGCGTCCATCATGATGTTCTCGCTGGCCATAAAGGGCAGCTCCTCCTGGATGTGCTTCTCAATGACCTTCTCATGGACGATCATGCCGGAGGTCACGTTCTGGCAGATGGACAGGATGGCGTCCACCGCCAGGAATGCCTCAGGGACGGACAGCCGCTTGTTGGCAGAGTCGTCCAGGGTGCGCTCAAACCACTGGGTGGAGGAGGTGATGGC
>CAMELY010000182.1 GCA_945926565.1 uncultured Clostridia bacterium
TAAAAGCACAAAAGGTGCGGATACTATTGCCTGTAGCAGAAAAAACCGAAATTGGGAGGTAGAGACAGATGAAAGCTACAGGCATTGTCCGGCGGATTGACGATCTGGGACGGGTGGTCATTCCGAAAGAGATCCGTCGAACGCTGCGTATCAGAGAGGGTGACCCCTTGGAGATCTACACCGATAAGGACGGCGAGGTGATTTTCAAGAAGTACTCCCTGATGGGGGACCTCCAGGACGTAGCGGGACAGATCAGCGAAACGCTGTACAAGACCACCGGCTGTCCAGTGGTGATCACTGACCGGGACACTGTCATCGCCGTCTCAGGCGCCCCCCGTCGGGAGTTGTGGGAGCACCGGGTCTCCGCGCAGCTGGAGCGGGTGATGGAGGGCCGGCAGCTCTATCAGCGCCGGACAGGAGGAGAGGAGTTTCCCATCACCGACAGCGGCGCCTGCAAGCTGACTGTGGCGATGGCAGCCCCCATCCTGACCGAGGGGGATGTGATGGGCTGTGTGGTGCTCTCTGAGAAAGAGACGGGCAAGCCCCTGGGAGAGACGGAATACAAGCTGGCCCAGACGGTCTCCGGTTTTTTGGGGCGGCATATGGAGTCATAACAATGACTGCTGCAGTCCGAGCGGGGTCTGCAGCAGTCATCTTTTGCAATTGATCGCGGATTATACCCGGTGCATCTGCCGGCGGAAGGCCCAGATGGCAAGCATCAGAAATACAATTCCATAGCCCAGCATCCAGAGCAGGTGTTCTGCGGCAGGCGTGCCTGCAAGAATTGCCCGGCCCAGCAGGGTGCCGTGGAGAAAGGGGAGGGCGTTGGCCGCTGCCTCAAAGGGGCCGCCCACGAGAGACACGTCAAACCAGGCGCCGGAGAGCCAGGCGGTGAGATTGGTCAGCAGTGCCCCGCACAGTCCGCCGGCGGCCTTGACGCTGAGCAGGCTGCCGCAGAGCAGCCCCACAGCCAAAAAGACCAGGGAGGAGGGGAGAGCGGCCAGAATGACCAGCAGAATGCTTGCGCTGGGCGCCAGGCCCAGAAGAAGGGCGGTCAGGTAGCACAGACCGCTCTGGGCCAGTGCCATGGGGAGCAGAGGCAGGATGTAGCCTAAAATGTAGTTGAACGGGGTCAGCGGCGTGGTAAACAGCCGGAGCAGAAAGGCGGACTCCCGATCCTTGGCGATGAGCTGAGCGGAAAAGAGGGAGAGAAAGGAGAGACCGAACAGGGCAATGCCCGGCGTCAGAGAGGCGGGCTCAAACAGGGGAACGGGCACATTGTGCTGGATGGCGCTGAGCAGCAACAGAAGAACCACGGGAAAGCCCAGCCCGAAGAAGAGATTGATGGGCTCCCGGAGAATCTCCCGGGCGGTTCGCTGGGCGAAAAGCAATGTCCTTGTCATTGCGCGGTCCCTCCTGTGACGATGCGGAGAAAGGCGTCCTCCAGCCGGTCGGTGCCGGTTTGACGGATCAGCTTCTCCGGGGTGCCCAGGGCCTGACGGCGGCCCTGGTTCATGATGCAGACCCGGTCGGACAGGGCCTGAGCCTCCTCCATATAGTGGGTGGTGAGCAGGATGGTCACCTTGCCCTGGAGGCTGCGAATCACCTGCCACAGCTCCTGCCGGGCCAGTACGTCCAGACCCAGGGTGGGTTCATCCAGAAAGAGAATGCGGGGTTGGCCGATGAGAGCCATGGCGATGCTTAGCCGCCGCTGCCAGCCGCCGGAAAGAGTGGCGGCTCGCTGCCGGGCCACCGGCGCCAGGGAGAACTGATCCAAGACCTCGTTTACCCGCGCTTTGCCTCTGACTCCGGTCAACCCATGGACGCCTGCCAGAAAATCCAGGTTCTCCAAAACCGTCAGATGCTCCGCCACGGCGGTCTCCTGGGGAGAGACGCCGATCAGCGCCTTGATGGCGGCGTTCTCCCGGCCCAGCGGATGGCCCAGGACGGTGACAGAGCCCTGGGTAGGGGGCAGCAGACAGGATAAGATTTTGATGGTGGTGGTCTTACCGGCACCGTTGACTCCCAGCAGGGAGAGCAACTCCCCCTCCCGGATGGTGAGATCCAGACCGTCCACCGCCCGCCGAGGACCGTAATCTTTGACCAGACCGGAGATTTCAATGGCGTTCATCGCTTTTCCTCCTTGCCCTCCTGCAGTGGGTGGGCGGCCATACCGGCAAAGTTCAGCAGATGCCGCTGATGCACCAGAGCAAGTCCCCGGTTTTCATCTCCCAAGATGAGCAGGTGGTCTCCGGGACGGATCCCGAACAGTTCCCGTGCCTTTTTCGGAATGACGATCTGCCCCCGCTCCCCCACGGTGGCGGCCCCGAAGAAATACTTTCCCTTGGGCGGGATCTCCAGGCCGGAGGCCTCTGTTTCGGAATAGGAGATTAAATCGTCCACGGTCACGTCGTACAGCCTGGCCAGGGCGATGCAGCTCTCCAGGTCAGGCAGGGAGGCGCCGGACTCCCATTTTGCCACCGTCTGTCGGGAGACCCCCAGCTGCTCTGCCAGCTCCTCCTGGGTGAGATGAAACCGGCTGCGCAGCCGGGCCAGATTCTGAGCAATCATATTTTTCACTCCTTTCATACCAATTGTACCAGATCATACCGGAATGTCTATCAACGGCGGCTGACATGGATGTGCAAATCCGGCGACAAAATAGAAAACTGCACGGACTGTAGAGGACAGAGAGTGGGAAGAGGGTGATTTTGTGACAGGTGACCATTGCGAAATTTGCAATTTTTCGGTATACTGATTGCAGAATTTAAGGGACAGCACCGGCTCTGTCCGGAAAAGACCCGCTTGAAATGAGGGGAAGCAAATGGAAAAAATCAAGATGACCACCCCCCTGGTGGAGATGGACGGCGACGAGATGACCCGTGTGCTCTGGCAGATGATCAAGGACGAGCTGATCCTGCCCTTTGTGGAGCTCAAGACCGAGTATTTCGATCTGGGTCTGGCGCACCGGGAGG
>CAMELY010000183.1 GCA_945926565.1 uncultured Clostridia bacterium
CAGCTGTTCCAGCAGCTCCAGGCTCCAGCCCCGTTCCCGGTGCTCCTCCTGTTCCCGGCTCCAGCGGCCGTCCGCCTCCTGCCGGAAAAGATCAAGGCCGTAGGTGATCGTCTGACGGCGCTTGTCAAAGGATGCCCGCCAGAGGCAGAGGGTATCCTCCGTCTCGTCCACATAGGTCTCCCCGTCCCGGCGTGCAAACTCCCAGGCGGGGATCACATCAAACAGAAACAGGCCCCCCGGCCGGAGGTGGTGTCCCACCCGCCGCAGGGCAGTGGCCAGCCTGCGCTGGTCGATGAGATAATTCAGGCTGTCCAGGGAGCAGACGCAGGCATCCACAGGCCCGAACAGCTGCAGATGCTCCATGCTCTGGCAGACCAGCAGGGGCTGTGGCTCCAGCTCCTGTTCCAGGCACTTGTCCATGGCCTGGGCCAGCATATCCGTGGAGGCGTCCACGCCGATGAGGTCATAGCCCTCTTTGGCCAGCAGGCAGGTCAGCGTCCCGGTGCCGCAGGCCAGATCCAGCACCAGCTCCACCGGCTGCTTCTCCCGGCGGAACCAGCGGAGATACCATTTCAGCCAGGCGGAATAGTCCACATCTCCGGTCAGCCCGTCATAGCTGCCCGCGAGGCCGGTATAGGCGCTCACTCGGACTCCTTTTCCGGTGTCAGGCGGGCAAAGACATCCTTATAGCCGTCATAGCCGTAGTTCAGCGAACGGTTGACCCGGCTGATGGTGGCGCTGGAGGCACCGGTCTTCTCCAGAATATCGTTATAGATCATACCCTTTTCCAGCAAAACGGCCACATCGTACCGCTGCTCCATGGCACGCAGCTCAGAGACAGTACACAGGTCCTGGAAAAAACGGTAGCACTCATCCAGATCCTTCAGCTGAAGCACTGTCTGATACAGTGCCATACTGGGCTCTTTGCCCATCACCTTTGACATCATCGATCTCCTCCTCGCTATCCGTCCAACGGTTCCTCTGTATTTTATCATTGTAGTGTATGAAAGTAAACACCCTTTTCACGAAAATCTTTCCCCCCGCATAGTCTGGTCTATCATCACGTTTGGGGGAACTGTCCATGAAGGAGTCCGTGTCTCTCATCTCCGTCCAGCCCCGGCTGCTGGAGAAGGTCTATCCCTGGGAGGACCAGCCTGTGCTGGTCTGCCGGCTCTCTCTGCCCCAGGTCACCGGCCCCGGACGGGGGCCCCGGCGCATTGACCGGTACTACCGGCATCTGGAGCGCCGGCTGCTGGCGTGGCTCTCTGCCCGCCACGCCCGGGCCTGCTGCCTGGCGGAGGAGGCGCTGGCGGCCAGCCGACCCATCCCCCACTCCCAGGTCACGGTCGGTTACCAGATCCCCTTTCAGGACGAGAACCTACTCTCTGTTCTCTGGCAGCTGGAGACGGACGGTATCTGCCGCCGGTACGCCGACCTCTGGGCTCTGTCTGACGGTGCTCCGCTGGACTGCCGCAGTCTGCTGCCCGCCAAGGTGGCCCGGAAGCACCGGCGGCAGATGCTGCTGCTCACCGCCGAGGGCGTCTGCGAATGGGACGGGGCCGGCTGGGTGCCGATCTGGTCCCCGCCTGCCTGACAGTTTTTTCGGTTTGCAAATGGTTTTTGAGATTTCCCTTGAATTGAGGCCCTCCATCGTCTATAATAGTTTTGTACGGTTGTTACTATTTTTCCCGTACAGAGGAGCTATTGAGTTATGGTCAAAGCAATCGTAGGCGCAAACTGGGGCGACGAGGGTAAAGGCAAAATTACCGATATGCTGGCCCAGCAGTCTGATGTGGTGGTACGGTTCCAAGGCGGCGCCAACGCCGGTCATACCATCATCTGTGATTACGGCAAGTTCTCTCTGCACCTGCTTCCCTCCGGTGTTTTCTATCCCCATACAACCAATATCATCGGCAACGGCGTTGCCCTCAACGTCGAGAGCCTGGTCAAGGAGCTGCGGCATCTGGAGGACGGCGGCGTCCCTGCCCCCCGCCTGATGGTCTCGGAGCGGGCGGAGATTCTCATGCCCTATCACCAGCTCTTTGACGCTTATGAAGAAGAGCGGCTGGGCGGCAAGGCCTTCGGCTCCACCAAGAGCGGCATCGCCCCCTTCTATTCGGACAAATACGCGAAAAACGGCATTCAGGTGGCCGACCTGAACAATCCGGAGCGGCTGCGCAGCCGTCTGGAGTATGTCTGCCAGCTGAAGAACGTGCTGCTGGAGCATCTGTATCACAAGCCCCTGCTGGACGTGGATATGCTCTATGACCAGCTCATGAGCTATCGGGATATCCTGACGCCCTACATCGGCGACACGGTCACCTTCCTCCACAATGCCATCCGGGAGGGCAAGACCATCCTGCTGGAGGGTCAGCTGGGCAGCATGAAGGATCCGGATCTGGGCATCTATCCCTTCACCACCTCCAGCCACACGGTGGCCGGCTTCGGCTGCGTGGGCGCCTGTGTGCCGCCCCATGAGCTGAAGGAGATCATCTGCGTCACCAAGGCCTATTCCTCCTCTGTGGGTTCCCACGCCGAGCCCTTCGTCTGTGAGCTCACCGGCCCCGAGGGCGACGAGCTCCGCCGCCGGGGCGGCGACGCCGGCGAATACGGCGCCACCACCGGCCGTCCCCGCCGGGTGGGTTGGTTCGATGCCGTGGCCACCAAATACGGCTGCGCCGTTCAGGGCGCCACCGAGGTGGCCCTCACCTGCCTGGACGTGCTGGGCTATCTGGACGAGATCAAGGTGGTCACCGGCTATGAGATCGACGGCGAGGTCACCGATATCTTCCCCGTCCCCGCCCGTCTGGGCCGGGCCAAGGCGGTCTACACCACCCTGCCGGGCTGGAAGTGCGACATCCGGGGCTGCACCGACTATGAGGCCCTCCCCGCCAACGCCAAGGCCTATGTGGACTTTATCGAGTCCCAGATCGGCGTGCCGGTCACCATGGTCTCCACCGG
>CAMELY010000184.1 GCA_945926565.1 uncultured Clostridia bacterium
CAGGTCTTATCCGCATTCCCAAATGTGTAACACATCATTGACAAACCAACAGAAAAGCAGAAAATCTGACTCCGGATGACCGGCGCCAGATTTTCATGCCGCAATATCCTATTTCTCAGCAGATGGTGAAATCGGCAAAATCCACTTTGCCGGAGCCACGGTAGGTGAAGTAAAGCGCTGCCTCTCCCCTGCTGGCGTGCAGCGGCGCGCCGCACTGCGTCCACGCCCCACTGGGGTAAATCGGAAGCTCTGCCACAGCCGGTCCGTCCTTCTCCAGCGTGACAATCAGCCTTCCGGAGCCGTCTCCCCGGGTTCGGGCAAAGATCTGTCTCTCGGTACCGTCAAAGCGAAAATACTTGAACGCGCACCAGCCGCCGTCTGTCAATCCGGCAATATACTGGTCCCCATCTCCTTCCCGATCCGTTCCGGACTGGGTGAAGTAAGGATGCCCCGGATACGCTATCATTTTCAGACTGTAGCCCACAGCGCCTTGGGCGGAGGACAGATTGCAGGCAATGGCGGCAGAATAGCTGCCCCGGGCCTCCAGCGGGCCGCCGTTGAGGCCGCAGCTGGTGACCGCCACCTGGAGGATGGATCCGTCCGGCAGAATGGTCACCGGCTCAGCACAGCACTGGCGGCAGTAGTGGCTCCAGTTGGTCTGCCGGTGATAGAAGATATACCACTGCTCCCCCACCCGAACCAGACCGCCGTGTGTATTGCCCAGATAGTTGACCGGCCGGGTGTTCCCGTCGAGGCCCACATCGCCAATGCTGACGATGGTACCGCCGTAGCGGAAGTCCCCATCCGGCCGGTCACTGACTGCATAGCACAGCTCATGGTTAATCTGAGAGGAATAGATCAAGTAATACCGGCCGTTAATCTGTCGGGGACTGCTGGCCTCAAAGAAGGCGTGTCCCTCATAGCCGGTGCCCCCAGCGAGCCCCGCATAGGGCGCCACCAGCTTGGCCGGCGACTTCACCGTCCGCATATCCTGCTCCAGCTCCAGGCAGTAGGCACCGTCCGCCTCCTTGCCTGCCCGGAGCAACCCCTCCCGCATCTCGCCGGTGGGACCGAAGCCGGTATAGAGCCACACCCGGCCATCTTCCGCCACCAGAACACCGGGGTCAAAGGCGTAGACTGTGTCCTGATCGCCCAAGGCTCGTCCGTCCGGGTACTGCACATAGCCGCAGAAGACAAAGGGGCCCGCCGGCCGGTCGCTGACCGCCACGGACACTTTGGAGGTATTGTTCAGACAGTAATAGAAATAGTACCGCCCATCCGGGCCCCGGACGCAGTCCGGCGCAAAACCGGTCTGACTGCCATCGGCGTTGGCAGGATCGGACTTCACGTCCAGAATGCTGCCCTCAAAGCGCCAATCACCCAGATTCTCCACCGGGGCAGACCAGCCCACATAGCTGTTGAGACAAAACCGGCTGGCTCCGAAGCGGTCATGACTGCCATAGAGATAGAGCCGTCCCTCAAACACCCGGGGCTCCACATCGGGCAGATATTCCCAGTTGGGAAGCACCGGATTGTATGCCTGGGTCCTCATAAAATCACTTTCCCTTTCTCTTCTTCTTCTCCTTCTCCCGGACCTGATCCGGCTGATCCTCTTCACCCCAATATTTGCGCACAGCGTCCCGCTCCACCTTGAGGAACGCCACCGCCGCCGCGACAAAGAAGATCATCCCGCCGGCGTGCAGCGCCTGGGGAATCGCCAGCTCCAGATCCTGGAGCATGCCGAGAAAGCCGTTGATCACGGTAGCCACGCTGAACACCACCAGCCAGGGCAAAATTCTCCGGATAAACGCCGGTGCGTCCTTGCAGCGGTTGGGATGGGCGTACTGCGGCAGCACCCGGCGAATGTCCTCCAGCTTGCCGGACGTCTTCACCTTCACCGCCAGGCTGAGGCCGTAACAGCCGGCCAGCAGAAACAGGGCGTCAACCAAAAACCAGAAACTCATAGCTGTCCTCCTATCAATATGAGGCACTCAAGGGCGGAAGAGATTCTTTTGTCCGCTCTTGATTGATTTGCCCCACTGCTTTTGTTATAATAATGTCAATCAATGTCGTCCTCTTCCGGAGCCTCATCCTCTGTCTCCGGCTGCCGGGCCGCCCCGCCGAGCTGGCGCTCCTCAATCTTGAAGTCCTGATTGAGCTGATTGTAGACGATCATGAGCCCCAGCAGATTGGGCAGCCACACGCCGGTGAGGGGAATCAGGATGGCAGTAAAGGGGAAAAACCACAGCAGCAGGCCCCAATAGGCCGCCTGAACCAGCGTGGCCGCGACAGACACCAGCGGATGGGCCAGCAGCATCATCATGCAGTTGTTGAGCATCTGATGCAGCTTCAGGTCGGCATAGACCAGCTGAGGCCACAGATAAGTAAAAAAGGCCAGGAGTACCACCACGGCCACAAGGGCGCAGACATACATAGAGGTGGGCAGCCGCTGCTCAAACTTGATGGTGCAGAATTCATAGGTCAGCACCGCCACCAGGCAGCCCAGGATACCACCCGGTACGAGAGAATCCTTCCAGTTAACCCGCCAGGCCCGGAGATATTTCCGCCACCACTCACCGGGCAGATCCCGCACAGCCAGCAGAACGCCGTCGGACAGGGCGGCGTAGGACGGGCCGAACAGCATTCCGCCCACCAGGCCGGCCAGCGCCAGCAGAATGGGACTGTTTTCGCTCAGCGCGTAGGCGATGCCCAGCGCGCAGGGGAGCATGCAGATCAGGCAGATCAGATTGGACACCAGGAACCGGGCGGTGTTGTCCATAATCAGCTCCCAGACCCGGGCCAACCCCTTTTTCTGCCTGGGGCCCCCGCTGGTGCTCCCGCCCAAAAATTGGTAGCTTCGTTCAAATAACATAAATGGCTCCTTTCCGATCTGACCGGCCTGATCCGAAGCCGGTCACCCGCAGTATTTCATTTGGAGGTCTTC
>CAMELY010000185.1 GCA_945926565.1 uncultured Clostridia bacterium
CAATACCTCCTTTCGGAAAAAGATAGAGCTGTATTCTGCGGAGAAAACGCCCTTTCTCCGGCAACGCTGCGCACCAAGACACCGGCAGCAGCGTTGCCCTTTATCCCGGCGGAAAACGCCCCTGTACTCGCCGTTTTCCTGCCGGATGCTCCGGGCTGCTGTCTGAGAGAGGATCGGTTTGACTGCCTTTCGTCTGCATTGCCGGGCCCGGCAGGGGGTGGAGAAATGCCGCCCCTGTCAGGCCCCAACGCCTGTTTCTCATGCTTTAGTATACCACGGGGCAGGCAAAAAGTATATCTGATACTTTTCACAAACGCCCCTTGTTTTTTACCTTTTGGCTAATGATTTCACACAGTTCGGCGGCGAACTCCTGGGAAGAAGCCTCTGCCTGGAGCTGGAGGGCAGAGCGGCCCGCCATGGGCGCCAGCCAGACCCAGCCCTCTCCCAGCCGGATGCGCAGCCCCTCTCCCATGTCCTCCGCCTGGGGGAAGGCCTTGGAGATCTGCTCCATGGCCTGGGCCCGGCCCTCGGTGAGGGGCAGCTCCTGCCGGTAGAGGGCCACCTGGGGCAGCCGGGCGGCCAGCCGGGCCAGGCTCTGCCCGGTCTCCGCCAGGTGGGCGGCGATGAGGCAGGCGGCGGCGCAGCTATCCCGGAGGGG
This sequence comes from uncultured Clostridia bacterium, assembly GCA_945926565.1. GTDB lineage: Bacteria > Bacillota > Clostridia > Oscillospirales > Oscillospiraceae > Onthomonas. The sequence goes on from CAMELY010000185.1 coordinate 659, forward strand.
GAGCAGCCGCCGGGCGCACTCGGCGGCGGGGGTGCCGTCCCGGCCCAGCCGGAGCAGCAGGGCTCCGCTCTCTTTCACCAGCCGGTCGGCCAGGGCGGGGGCGGAGGGAGGGAGTGCCAGGGTTTTCTCCCCTTGCTCCAGCAGGAGCAGCAGAGCCAGCAGCTGAGTCACCTCCGGGGGCAGCAGCCGCCCGCCCTCCTCCCGGAGACTGAGGCCCAGCCCGCCCCGGCGGCTGTAGCAGGCTATCTGGCCGGAGACCTCCCGGCGCAGCACTTTGCAGCCCAGCCGTTCCAGGCTGGCGGCCAGCTGCTCCGCCTCGGGGCCGGTCTCGGGGACGGACAGGGTATAGGGGGGAATGGGCGCCTGGGAGCCGGCCTGGGCGGCGGCCTCGGCGCAGAGGGCGTCCATGCCATCCAACCGCCGCTCCCGGCCAACCTGCTCCGCCGTCACCCGGCGGGCCTCCCCGGCCAACAGACGGCTCTCCAGCCGCCGCTGACGGGGCAGGGAGAGGGGCAGGCCGGTGCGGTCAAAGAGATAGAGGCTCAGCGCATCTCCCTGCTGCCACAGATAGAGGGAGACAGGCAGCTCATAGGCCCCGGCGCACCAGGCGGCCACAGCGGGAGTAGAGCCGTCCTGAAACAGCACGTCTCCCCCGGCGGCGGTGATGCCCCCTGCGGCGGCCAGGGCCAGGGATTTTGCCCCGGAGCCGCCCCCCCAGCCCAGGCCGCATTTCCCCTCCTGGGCCAGCAGGCCCCCCAGCCGCAGCAGCAGGGAGGGGGTGAGGTCCCGGCCCAGCGTGCCCCGGATCACCCCGTCCCCGTCAAAGCGGAGCAGGCCCAGATCCCCCTCCGCCGTCAGCGAGGCGTTGACCCGGGCCCCGGCGGGGACGGAGAGCCCCGGCCAGACGCTGACATACTCCTGTAAAATCGCTCCCCGGCCCAGACGGGCTCCGTCTCCCAGCACGGTGTGCTCGTTGAGCAGGGATTCCGGCCCGGCGCTGGCGCCGGGGCAGAGAATGGCGCCATAGAGGGTGCTCCGGGCCCCGGCCTCGCTGCCCAGCAGGGCGGAGCGCTGGAGCACCGCCCCGTCGCCCACCCGGGTGCCGTCTTCCAGCACGGCGTAGGGGCCGATGAGACAATCCTTGCCAAAGGTCACGTCGCTGCCGATCCAGCAGGGGGGCAGAATGAGGGCGTCCTCCGGCAGGATGGAGGCGGACCAGAGCTTGTCCCGGAGCTGGGGGTGGGTGAGCTCCAGCTCCACCCGGCCCTCCAGGGCGTCGGCCAGGGTGCGGAGATAGGCACGGCTGTCCCCCCTGTCCCGCCAGTACCCCCGGGGCAGGTCGCCGTAGAGGGCACGGCCCTCCTGCAGCATGCGGGGAAAGAGATCCCTGCTGAAATCCCAGGCCTCTCCCGCGGGAATCTCGTCCAGAACGCTGTTTTGCAGCAGGTAGATGCCGGTATTCACCTGATCGGTAAACACCTGACTCCAGCCCGGCTTTTCCACAAAGCGGGTCACCCGGCTCTCGTCGTCGGTGAGTACCAGGCCGTATTCCAGGGGATCCTTCATCCGGTGCAGCAGCAGGGTGGCCTCCGCCCGGCGGCGCTGGTGGAGCCGGATGCAGGCGGTGAGGTCAAAATCGCAGACGCAGTCCCCGGAGAGGACGATGCAGTCCTCCCCCGCCAGAAAGTCCCGGCAGGCCCGAACTGCCCCCGCCGTGCCCAGAGGGGTCTCCTCGGTGAGATAGGTCAGCGACATGCCCCAGGCGCTGCCGTCCCCGAAGTAGTCGGTGACTGCCTGGGGGAGATACCCCAGGGTGACGGCGGCCTGGTTGATACCGTGGCGGCGCAGCAGCAGGAGCAGATGCTCCAGCACCGGCCGGCCGAAGAGAGGCACCATGGGCTTGGGCAGCTTGGCGGTCAGGGGCCGCAGGCGGGTGCCCTCCCCGCCGGCCAGAAGGATCGCTTTCATGGAAAACCATTCCTTTGCGCTAGAATGGGTTTAGTTTGGGCAGATTGGAAAGGGCTCATACATGGGGAGGGAAAAAGAAATCCTGTGCGCTGTGAGGGGCACTTCTCAAAGGAACTCAGGGCGGGGCCTTTGCTTCAGACTGCAGGTTTTGGAATCTGGCTCCCTCTCCGAGGGCGGCCCAGGCCGGCTTCTCTTGCCCCTGCGGGGCAATT
>CAMELY010000186.1 GCA_945926565.1 uncultured Clostridia bacterium
GGGCGGCCCGGATTGCTCCGGGCCGCCCTTTTTGCGTAAAAGATCAGATTTGGAACCAGCGGATTTCGTTGGCCTCCAGCTTCAGGGGGAAGCTGGAGCCATCCCCCCGGTAGACAGTGGTGGACTGGGGCTCATAGGTGTTGTTGACCACACAGTACTTGCCGTTCTTGACGTAGGCATGCACCTCCACCGACTGGTTGGTGGAGAACCACTTGTACAGCAGCTCCTCGGCGTGACTGCTCCACAGGATGGCCCGGTAGAGAATCCGGCTGTTGGGGAAGGAATAGGGCAGGCCGGAGAGGTAGACCGCCCGGCCCCGGCCGTAGCTGTGGACGGCCATCTGGACCTCCTTGTCCCGCTGCACCAGAATCTGGGCGTCCTCCAGGGCGTAGATGTTCTTTTTGCCCTCGCCGAAGTCCACCTCTCCCGGGCAGTCCGCCAGGATGAAATGATCCCGGTGCTCCTCCCAGTTGTACTTGTCGTAGTTCAGGGTAAATCCGGTCTCCTTCTCCACCCCCAGAACGGAGGCCAGCTGGAGGTAGCGGCCCTGATACTGGTGGCCGGAGGGTTCGCCCACGCCGATGAAGCCGCCGCCCCGGTGCACAAAGCGCCGGATAGCGGAGGAGATCTCCGGCTGTTCCCACACCGCGCCGCCGGTGTGGGCGGTGTCCCCGTCTCCCACGTTGAGCAGCACGTCCACCTCGTCCAGCACCTGAGGATTTTCCCGGATGTCGTCAAAGGAGAGGAACCGGACGTCAAAGGGGGCCCCGGCCAGGGCCTCGATGACCCCGGCATAGCTGTAGTTCTGCTTGTGATAGAGGGCGTGGTGCACCATATGGCAGCCCCAGGCCCGCATTTTGCCCCAGCAGTTGAGCACCGCCACGGTGCGGACGCAGTAGGGGGTGGTGCCCTTGACGTTGGCGTAGAGCTCCCGGAACTCGTTGCAGACGCTCTCCACATAGTCCACAAATTCAGGGAACTGCACCGCCAGCTTGAGATAGCCGCCGTAGCCGATGCGGTCGACCGGCTTTCTCAGGATGGCCCGGCGGGCGGTGACCCAGTTCTCCTTGGCCTCCCGCACCGGATCTCCCCCCTCCCGGAAGGTATCCGGGAAGAAGTAGGGCAGAAACCGGCCCTCGGTGTACCGGACGCCGGAGATATCCGAAATCAGCCGCAGGGTGGAGCCGTTGCCCACCGAGCCCACCACGGCGTCCAGTCCGATGGAGGCGAACTCCGGCAGGAAGGGCTCGGTGCCGATCCAGTGATCTCCCAGAAACATCATGGCCTCTTTGCCGTACTCGTGAGTGATGTCCACCAGCTCTCCGGCGATCTTGGCCACCTCCCGGCGCTGGAAGGCCATAAAGTCCTGATACTCTTTGGAGGGGACCCGGTACTGGTTGTTGTAATAGCCCTGGTCCACGATGTACTCCGGCCGGAAGGGATAGCCCGCCTCCCGCTCAAACTGCTCCAGAATATAGGGGGAGACCGAGGCGGAATAGCCGTACCAGTCCACATACTTCTCCCGCATGAGCTCATCAAAAATCAGGGTGAACTGGTGGAAAAAGGTGGTGTAGCGCACCACGTCCACATAGGGATGGCTCTCCAGAAACCGGCGCAGCCGCTCCAGGGAATAGGCGTGGGTCTTGGGCTGGCGGACGTCAAAGGTGATCTGATGCTCCACGTCCTTCCAGTCGTTGGTGACGGCGTTGTACATGTGGACGGGGTCCCAGATCAGGTAGGCCAGGAAGCTGACCGTATACTCGTGATAGGGCTCCGGCTCCTCCAGCACCACCGCCTCCGCCCCGGCATCATAGCGCCACTGCTCCGGCGGCACCGGCTGTCCGCAGGTGCGGTCCATGACCTCCCACCAGCGCTTGCAGTCATCCCGGGTGTTCACCTGGAGCAGCTGCCGGCTGATGCCGTTCATCAGCGGGATGGACAGGGGGCCCTCCTCCGCCGTGCGGAAGCCGGTCATGATATAGCACTGCTGCACCTCTTCCGGATGGGCCTTGGCCCAGGCGTTGTCCTTGCGGGTGGTGTAATAGGTAGAGTAGACCTTGGCATCCACTGCCTTGAGTTGTTCCGGGTAGTCCGTGCCGTCGCAGTCCCGTATGGCGTCGGCCCCCCAGCGCTGTAAAATCTCCAGGGTCTCCGGCACCACGTCCAGGTCTGTGGGGATGGTCACCCGCCCCCGTCTTTCTTCCGATCTGCTCATAGGATCTTCTCCTTACCTGTTTCTTCTGTTCTGTCTTGGTTCCTCAAAGGGCTTGTTGTAGATGGCGAGGGCGATCAGCAGCAGCACGACCCCCACCAGCATCAGCCCCAGGCCGGCCAGCTTGCCGGTCATCCGCCAGCCGAGCACCACCAGGGCGATGCCCGCCGCGAAGCACAGGGCGATGAGCCCCACCCGCAGGGCGGTATGGTCTTTCCAGAATTGCATTCTCTCACCTTATCCTTTCAGGCCGCCCACGGTCATGCCCTGGGTCAGCTTCTTCTGCACGCAGATGTACAGGATCAGTGTGGGCAGCATCACCAGCACCAGGCCGGCATACAGCGTGCCGTACTGGGCGGCGGACTGCTGGGCCTGCATCAGGTTGAGCAGTCCCACCGGCAGCGTCTTGGCACCCTTGGCCGAGCTCATCAGCGTCATGGAGATGATGTACTCGTTCCAGAAGGAGAGGAAGTTGAAGAGAATGATGGTGATAATGGAGGGCTGGGCCATGGGGAAGATAATGCTGACCATGGTCTTGCCGTAGCCGGCGCCGTCGATGTAGGCCGCCTCCTCAAAGTC
>CAMELY010000187.1 GCA_945926565.1 uncultured Clostridia bacterium
GGTGGCGATGACCTCCCGGTTCAAGCTCCGGGACATTCTGATCGGCTCCGCCGCGTCGATTCTCGCCCTCAACGCTCTGGCGGTGGGGGTGGGCGCCCTGATCAGCGAGCTGATTCCCGGCTGGCTGATCAAGATTGTGGCCGCCCTGGCCTTTTTCTACTTCGCCTGGTCTACCCTGAGCGGCAAGGAGGAGGACGAGGAGGACAGCGGCAAGACCTCGGTGCACCCCATTCTCACCGTCTTCGGCACCTTTTTCCTGGCCGAGCTGGGGGATAAGACCCAGCTCACCGCCATCGCCTTCGCTGCCAGCGAGGGGCTGAACAACGCCCTGGTGGTCTGGCTGGCCTGCTCTGTCGGCCTGTTTGCCGCCGATCTGGTGGGCATGCTGCTGGGCTACCTGCTCAAGAGCAAGCTGCCGGAGGGCTTTCTGGATAAGCTGGCCTTTGTCATCTTTGCCGTCTTCGGCGTGACTACCCTGGCGGAGGGAGCCGGTCTGCTGCTGGGGGAGGGGATGCTCCCCTGGTGCATCGCCGGAGGGGCGGCCCTAGTGTTTGCCCTGCTCTGCTATTGTACCTGGAAGAAGCGGGCCTGACTCCCTTTACGCTGTTTTATCCAAAGAAAGGAAATTACCAATGAAACCGCACCCAGCAGAAAATGATTCCACCGCCCAGCGCACCCGGCAGCTCCTGACAGAGAGCATGAAAAGGCTGCTCACCAACCGGCCTTTGGAGAAAATCTCGGTCAGCGACATCGCAAAGGACTGCTGTATCAGCCGCAACACCTTCTATTACCATTTCCGGGACAAGTACGACCTGGTGATCTGGATTTTTGATACCGAGACGGCGGACTGGCTTTTCGCGGAGGAGGAGACGGAGGAGAACGACGTGGCTATCCTGATGCGGCTGAGCGACTATTTTCGGGAAAACCGGGCTTTTTACCGGAGTGCGATGGCCTACGAAGGACAGAATTCGCTGCGGGATCACCTGTACAGCCTGGTCTACCAGCGGCTGGAGGCCAGGCTGCGCCGGTTTTTGCCCCGAACGGATACTCCGGAAGGAGAGCGGGAGCTGCGCTTTGCCGCTGAGTTCTATACCACTGCCCTCACTGGGCTGTTTGTCCGCTGGGTGCTGCAGGGTATGGAGGAGGACATCGAAGGCTATCATGACTGTCTCTGGCGCATTCTGTCCGGCGAGCTGCTGGAGGGATACCTCAACGCGGGCAGGGAACAGAAACAATAAAACAGAAACCTATCCATACGGCAAAAATGCCCCCGGCGCAATACAGACGCCGGAGGCACAGTTTATTTTTTCAACAGCTTTTCCATCGCCTTGCGCAGCTTGACCTGGGTGGGGAACTGGAGCCGCTTGGGATAGACCAGATTATAGCGGTCGTAGACCGCCTGGAGGGTGTCCCGCTTCAGGTGAGCCAGCAGGGGCTGGCACAGCGGCTCCGCCGCAAAGCGCATCCAGCCGCCCACGTCCCGCTCCTCCTCCGGAATGGGGTCCAGAATGACAGCCACCGCCTGCTCAGCGGCCTGAGCGGCCTCGGCCCGGTCGGGGAGCGCGGCGATGGAGGCCTCCAGCGCAGTTACCCGGGCCTGGACGCCCTCATAAAATTTGGTGTGCATACTGTCGTCGGAAAAGCGCTTGGAACCGGAGAAAATGGCGCCGATCCGCTGAAGGCCGGTGGCCTGATGCTCCAGCCGGGCGCTCTCAGCAGAGTAGTCCTGATAATAGCGGGCCAGCGTGTCAATCTGATCCAGTACCGCCCGGAGGGCGGCGGAGGTCTCGGTGGGCATTGGGAAAACCGCCTTTCTGCCGGAGAAGCCGGCGCTGATAGGCCCATGATAGCAGACCGGAGGGGGAGATGCAAGGCCGAGGGGAATAACCTTGAGCAAGTCCACCAATTTTCTAAAAATTGTCGTTGCTCTCTTGGGCAAAGTGCGATACACTAAGGACAGCAAATTCCGGAACAACCCGAAAAGGAGTGTTGTAACAATGTATTATATTGGTGTGGATCTGGGTACCTCTGCCGTCAAGCTGCTGCTGATGGAGGGCAATGGCAAGATTGTCAATATTGTCTCCAAGGAGTACCCCCTCTCCTTCCCCCATCCCGGCTGGTCGGAGCAGAACCCGGAGGACTGGCTGACCCAGTCTGTGGCCGGCATCCGGGAGCTGGTGGCCGACGTGGACAAGAGCCAGGTGGCCGGCATCAGCTTCGGCGGCCAGATGCACGGCCTGGTGGTGCTGGACGAGAAGGACCAGGTCATCCGTCCCGCCATTCTGTGGAACGATGGCCGTACCTTCAAAGAGGTGGACTACCTGAACGGGGTCATCGGTAAGGAGAAGCTGAGCCAGCTGACCGCCAATATCGCCTTTGCCGGCTTCACCGCCCCCAAGCTGCTGTGGATGCGCAACAACGAGCCGGAGAAGTTTGAGCAGATCGCCAAGATTATGCTGCCCAAGGACTATCTGGCCTACATGCTCACCGGCGTCCACTGCACCGACGTGTCCGACGCCTCCGGCATGCTGCTCTTTGACGTGGAGCACAAGTGCTGGAGCAAGGAGATGCTGGAGATCTGCGGCGTCCGGGAAGACCAGATGGCCAAGATCTTTGAGAGCTACGAGGCGGTGGGCACCCTGAAGCCTGAGATGGCCGAGGCGCTGGGCCTGTCCGACAAGGTCATTGTGGCCGCCGGCGCGGGCGACAACGCCGCCGCCGCCGTGGGCACCGGCACCGTGGGCGAGGGCAAGTGCAACATCTCCCTGGGTACCTCCGGCACCATCTT
>CAMELY010000188.1 GCA_945926565.1 uncultured Clostridia bacterium
CGTAGCCGGCCTCCACCAGCACCTCGAAGCCGCACTGCATCAGGTCGACCACGCCGCCGCACAGGACGGTCTGCTCGCCGAACAGGTCGGTCTCGGTCTCGATGTCCATGGTGGTCTCCATGATACCGGCGCGGGCGCCGCCGATGCCGGCAATATAGGCCAGGGCGATCTGACGGCAGTGGCCGGTGGCGTCCTGCTCCACAGCGATCAGGCAGGGCACGCCCTTACCGGCGACATACTGAGAGCGGACAGTGTGGCCGGGGCCCTTGGGGGCAGCCATGAACACGTCCACGTCGGCGGGGGGCACGATCTGCTTGTAGCGGATGTTGAAGCCGTGAGCAAAGGCGATGGCGTTGCCGGCCTCCAGGTTGGGGGCCACGGACTCAGCGTAGATCTGGGCGGCCCGCTCGTCGTTGACCAGCATCATGATGATGTCAGCCTTTTTGGCGGCCTCGGCCACGGTATAGACCTCAAAGCCGTCGTCCTGAGCCTTCTTGAAGCTCTTGCCGGGGCGGACGCCGATGATCACGTCGCAGCCGGAGTCCCGCAGGTTCTGGGCATGGGCATGGCCCTGGGAGCCGTAGCCGATGACGGCGATCTTCTTGCCGTCGAGAGCGGACAGGTCACAGTCCTTCTCATAATACATTTTTGCCATAGGTATATTCCTCCTTGAGTTTTGTCTCGTCATATATTGTGCTACGCCCTCTCTCGATGGCGATAGTACCGGTTCGAACCACTTCCAGGACGCCGAATTCCTTCATCAGGTCCAGAAGCGCTTTGGTCTTTTCCCCGTCGCCGAAGATGGCCACGGTGAGGGTCTCCCGGCTGACGTCGATGACGTTGGCCCGGAACACCCCGGCGATCTGGATCACCTCGCCCCGGCTGGTCAGATCCTCCGCCTTCACTTTAATCAGCGTAAACTCCCGCTGGAGGGAGTTGGCCTGATCCAGCACCTTGACGGCGATCACCGGCAGCAGCTTGCGGCACTGGGCGGCAATCTGACTGATCATCAGCTCGTCTCCCCGGATGACAATGGTGATCCGGGTGACTCCCGGGTCGTTGGACTCGCCGGAGGCGATGGACTCAATATTGTACCCCTTCCGGGAGAACAGCCGGGCCACCTGGGAGAGGACGCCGGGGATGTCCTTCACCAGCAGGGACAGGGTGTAGAGCTTCTTTTCCGTATCAAATTCGCGCTTCAACAGGTACACCCCCTCAGGTCAGCAGATAATCGGTGATGTGGGCGCCGCCGGGCACCATGGGCCGCACCATCTCGTCCATGTCCAGCATGCAGTCGATGACATAGCCGCAGCCACAGGAGAGGGCCTCCCGCATGGCCTCCTCCATCTCCTGGCGGTTGGTGACCCGCTTGCCGCGGAGGCCGTAGGCCTCGGCCAGCTTGACGAAATCCGGCCCCCGATCCAGGGTGGTCTCGGAGAACCGCTTGTGATAGATCAGGTTTTGCCACTGGCGGACCATGCCCAGGGTGCCGTTGTTGAAGACGACGGTGATAATGGGCAGGTTATAGTGCTCCACCGTGCACAGCTCATGGCAGTTCATCCGGAAGCAGCCGTCGCCGGTGGTGTGGATGACCACCTTGTCCGGGTTGCCCACTTTTGCGCCGATGGCGGCCCCCAGGCCGAAGCCCATGGTGCCGAAGCCGCCGGAGGTGAGCAGCTGGCCGGGGTATTCGAAGTGGAAGTGCTGGATGGACCACATCTGATGCTGTCCCACGTCGGTGGCCACGATGGTGTCCTGGGGCACCATCTCCTGGATGGTCTCCAGCACCTGGCGGGGCGTGAGGGCGGTGCTGTCGTCCGCCACCTGATCCCGCTCCCGGCGGAGGGTAAGAATCCGCTTCTTCCACTCCGGATGGCTGTACTGGCCCACCCGCTGGTTGAGCAGCTCCAGCACCCGCCGGGCGCTGCCCACGATGTGGTGGTCGGTGAGGACGTTCTTGTCGATCTCCGCCCGGTCGATGTCAATGTGGACAATCTTGGCCTGGCTGGCAAAGGTGCCGGGGTTCAGGGCCACCCGGTCGGAGAACCGGCAGCCCACGGCGATGAGCAGGTCGCACTCGTCGCAGGCCAGGTTGGAGGCCTGGCTGCCGTGCATGCCGATCATGCCGGTGGCCAGGGGATGTCCCCCGGGGAAGCCGCCGCCGCCCATGACGGTGATGGCCACCGGGGCGTCCAGCTTTTCCGCCAGGGTGCGGAACTCCTTGTCCGCCCGGCCCCGAACCACGCCGCCGCCGCAGATCAGGAAGGGCCGCTCCGACTGCTCGATCATCCGGGCCAGGATCTCGATGTCCTGGTGATCCGGCTCCGGAGCCTTGAGGCCGTGGCTCTCGCTCAGCTCCCGGACGCTGCCCCAGGTGCGGTTTTCGTACCAGGGGATGAACTCATAGTCGATCATCTCGCTGGGGGCGGTGACGTTTTTCAGAAAGTCAATGAGCACCGGGCCGGGCCGGCCGGTGGCCGCCACGGCGAAGGCCTGACGCATAATGGAGGGGATGGACTGGGCGTCCCGCACCAGGTAGGTGGCCTTGGTGATGGGCATGGCGATGCCGGTGATGTCCACCTCCTGGAAGGAGTCCTTGCCCAGCAGGGGCTCGGTCACGTTGCAGGTGATAAAGACCACGGGAGAGGAGTCCATGTAGGCGGTGGCGATGCCGGTGGTCAGATTGGTGGCCCCGGGACCGGAGGTGGCAAAGCACACGCCTACCTTGCCGGTGGAGCGGGCGTAGCCGTCGGCGGCGTGGGAGGC
>CAMELY010000189.1 GCA_945926565.1 uncultured Clostridia bacterium
TGCCCGATCCCCCTCTGTGCACGGTCACGCAGTTTATCTATGAGACCTACTGATCGGACTTCGTTCACACTTACCGGATGATAGGGAGGATACCAACCGTGACGAAAAACAGACCTTTGGAGGGCTTGAAGGTGGTCGACCTGACCACTGCCCTCAGCGGGCCCTTCTGCACCATGTTCTTCGGCGATTATGGCGCCGAGGTCATCAAGGTGGAGCCCACCGATGGCGAACAGTGCCGCACCTGGGGGCCCCTGGACGAGAAGACCGGCGAGAGCGGCTTCTTCGCCAACTACAACCGCAACAAAAAGGGCGTCACCTTGAACCTCAAGAGCGAAAAGGGTCTGCAGATGCTCTATGAGCTGGTCAAGGACGCGGACTTCTTGTGTGAAAACTTTAAAGGCGGCGTCACCAAGAAGCTGAAGGTGGATTACGAGACCATCAAGAAGATTAATCCCAGGATCATCTACGTTTCCGGCTCCGGCTTCGGTCAGACCAGTCCCATCGGAGACCGGCCCTGCTACGACATCGTGGCCCAGTCCATGGGCGGCATGGTAAACCTCACCGGGTTCCCTGAGAGCGCCCCCGTGAAGGTGGGCCCCTCCGTGGCCGACCATGTCTCCGGCATCTATCAGTTCGTGGGCGCCATGGTGGCCCTCTACCACCGGGAGAAAACCGGCCGGGGGCAGTTGGTGGACGTGGCCATGGTGGACACCATCTTCTCCCTGCTGGAGAACGCCATCCCCCACTATGTGCTCCACGGCATCATCCCCCAGCGCAATGGCAATGTGGACCCCTCCATCTGCCCCTTCGACATCTATGCCTGCAAGGACGGCTTCGTCGCTCTGGGCGTGGGCAACGAGCGGCTGTGGGAGAAGTTCTGCAACCTCATCGGGAAGCCCGAGCTCCTGGAGGACCCCCGCTACGCTACCAACGACCTGCGGTGCAAGAACTATCAGCCTGACCTCCAGAACCTGATCCGGGACTGGGTCAAGGATTACACCAAGGCTGAGCTGGAGAAGATGATGGCGGAGGAAGCCATTCCCTGCGGCCCCGTGCTGAACATGAAGGAGGCCATTGAGCATCCTCACATCAAGGCCCGGGAGATGCTGGTTCACACGCCTGCCCCCCATCCTCTGCTGAGCGATATGCCTGTCCAGGGCGTGGTGGCCAAACTTTCCGAGACGCCGGGCGGCGTGTTCACGCCCGCTCCCACCCTCGGGCAGCACAATCGGGAGGTCTTCGGCCTCACACCCGAGCAGGAGGCCCAGCTCAAGGCCGAGGGCGTCATCTGAAGCCCCCCTCCGGCAAAACCACCACATCCAAGGCGGGGTGTGCTCAAGTGCACACCCCGCCGCTTTTTTGGGCATTGCCATAAAATGTATTTTATGATACCATTGCCCCACGAGCCCCGGGGCGGCTCCCGTCCCACAGACAAAGGAGGAAACAATATCTCATGGAGCAATTCAAAGGCAGCAATGGTTACATCGTCTCTGAGGATCTGGCCCGCACAGTGAACGTGGCCATCGCATTGGAAAAGCCCCTGCTCATCAAGGGGGAGCCGGGCACCGGCAAGACCATGCTGGCCCATGCCATCAGCGAGGCACTGGGCAAAAAACTCTATATCTGGAACATAAAATCCACCACCAAGGCCCAGGACGGCCTCTACGTTTATGACGCGGTCCAACGGCTCTACGACAGCCAGTTCGGCGTGGCCGGAGTGGACGACATCGCCAGGTATATCAAGCTGGGCAAGCTGGGAGAGGCCTTCACCAGCGAGGAACAGTGCATCCTCCTCATTGACGAGATCGATAAGGCGGACCTGGAGTTCCCCAACGATCTCCTCTGGGAGCTGGATCAGATGGAGTTCTATATCCACGAGACCCGGGAGACGATCAAGGCCAAGCACCGTCCCATCGTGGTCATCACCTCCAACGCAGAGAAGGAACTGCCCGACGCGTTCCTCCGCCGGTGCATCTTCCACTACATCGCCTTCCCCGAGGCCGAGGAGATGGGCCGCATTGTCAAGGCCCACTTCCCCGATCTGGACGGCCAGCTCCTCCGCCAGGCTCTGGCCGCTTTCTACATGACCCGGGAGCTGCCCGACCTGCAGAAGAAGCCCAGCACCTCAGAGCTGCTGGACTGGATCCGGGCCCTGGTGCTGGGGGGGATCGACCCCGCCGCCCTCACCGGGGAGCTGCCCTATCCCGGGGTCCTGCTGAAGAAGAATGAGGATCTGGAGAAGCTCAAACCACAGACCAACACTGCCCCCTGGCGCCGCTGAGAGCGGGTGAAGGCATGCTCTTTCTGAATTTCTTCTATGCCCTGCGCGCCAATGGACTGAAGGTTTCCTTGCAGGAGTGGCTGGAGCTGCTTCAGGCGCTCTCCCTGGGGCTGGCGGAGCCCACCCTGTTGGGCTTCTATCAGCTCAGCCGGTGCGTGCTGGTAAAAAGTGAGGCCGATTACGACCGCTTCGACCAAGCCTTCGCCGCCACCTTTGAGTCATTGGAGCACACCGATCCCATCACCCAGGAGCTGCTGCGTTATCTGGAGCACACGGTGGAGCAGCAGCCCTACGATAAGGATGAGGCAGACCGGCGGACCAACCTGACTCCCCAGCAGCTCTTCGAACTCCTGGAGCGGCGGCTCCAGGAGCAGGATGACGTCCACAACGGCGGCACCAAGTGGATCGGCACCGGGGGGACCTCCCCTCTGGGCCACTCGGGCTACAGTCTC
>CAMELY010000190.1 GCA_945926565.1 uncultured Clostridia bacterium
GGGGGAGCAGGCAGCCCGGACGAGGCGGCAGCATGCTGGCGAGGCAGAGGGCGGCGAGAAGGAGGGCGCGATAGAGCATCAGGCCCCGTCCGCCGGTAAGATACCGGAGCCCGCACTGCCCATACCAGCTCCAGCCCAGCAAAGTGGAGAAGCCGAACAGTGCCAGACAGACCGCAACAAAGCCGTTGCCATACCTGCCCATCACCGTGGAGAAGGCGGCTGCCGTCAGCAGGGCCCCCTCCTGGCCGGCAGAGGACGCGCCGGAGGTCAGAATGGCCAGAGCGGTGACGGTGCAGACCACGATGGTGGCGCAGAAGATCTCAAAGATGCCCCACATCCCCTCCTGCCAGGGATCATCGTTGGAGGAGGCGCAGTGCACCAGGGGGGTGGAGCCCAGTCCCGCCTCGTTGGTACATACCCCCCGGGCCAGGCCGTACTGCAGGGCGGAGGCTGCGCCTCCTCCCAGCACCGCCTCCCGGCTGAGGGCGCCCTGAACAATTTCTGCCAGTGCCCCGGGTAGGGCAGGGAGATGGGCCAGGATGACCCACAGGCCCCCTGCCAGATAGCCCAGAGCCATGACAGGAACCAGCACCGCGCAGAGCTGGCCCAGCCCCTTCAGACCGCCCGCCAGGGAGATGCCTGTGATCACTGCGGCGGCCAGACCTGTGATCAGGGGCGGGATGCCCCCGGCCGCTTCCAGAGCCTGGGCCATGGAGTTGGACTGCACCAGATTGCCCATGCCGAAGGAGGCGGCCACCACGCACAGGGCAAACAGCCGGGCCAGCCAGGGATGCCCGGCCGACTCCAGCCAGACCATGGGGCCGCCCTCCCAACTGCCCTCTCTCCGACGGCGCTGTGCCACAGAAAGAGCCTTTTCTGCCCAGCCGGTCATCATGGCCAGAACAGCGGACATCCACATCCAGAAGACCGCCCCCGGTCCGCCCCAGGCCAGGGCAGTGGCCACCCCGGCGATAGAGCCGGTGCCCAATGTGGCGGCCAGAGCGGTGGAGAGGGTCTGGAGGGCGGTGAGTCCGGAGACCTCCGGGCCGGGGCGCAGCAGCTTGCCCACCGTGGCCCGCCACCAGGTCCTCAGACCGAAGATTTGAAAGAAACCGGTGGAGAGGGAATAATGCAGACCTGTGACCAGAAACAGTCCCAGGGTAGGCCAGCCCCAGGCCAGCTCCGCCAGCCACTCCAGCCCTGAAGTCCAATCCATACCCAAAAGCCTCCCCTCTGTGGGACAAGTCTCACTTTTTACAGTCTATTCACAGCTCAAGGGGATTCTTCTCTTGACTTGACTGTCAAATTGTACTATTCTCTTTTTATATAGATGGATATATTTATCTGTTTTGTCAAATCTGAGTAAAGGGAGCAAGTCCTATGAAGCTGAGTTTCTTTGGCGCCGCCCATGCGGTAACCGGCTCCTGCCACTGCATCTCCGCCTGCGGCAAGCATATTCTCATTGACTGCGGCCTGCAGCAGGGCAGGGATGAGCAGGACAATCACTATCTGCCCTTTGTCCCGTCGCTGATCGACTATGTCATTGTCACCCATGCCCACATTGACCACTCCGGCCGCATCCCCCTGCTGGTGAAGCAGGGCTTTGACGGACCCATCTATGCCAGCGGCATGACCTGCAAGCTGCTGGACATTATGCTCCGTGACTCCGCCCATATCCAGGAGAGCGACGCCGCCTGGGAGAACCAGAAGGGCCAGCGGGCAGGCCGGCCTCCGGTGGAGCCCCTCTATACCGTCCGGGACGCGGAGGCGGCGGTGAGTCAGCTGGCACCGGTGGACTACGGACAGAAAATTGACCTGGGAGACGGCATCTCTTTCCGGCTCACCGACGCCGGCCATCTGCTGGGCAGCGCATATGTGGAGCTGTGGGTCCGGGAGGACGGGGTGGAGAAAAAGCTGGTCTTCTCCGGAGACATCGGCAACGTGGATCAGCCCATTATCCGGGATCCCCAGCCCATCTGCGACGCCGATTATGTGGTGATGGAGTCCACCTACGGCGACCGAAATCACACCGCCCCCGGCGACTACACAGAAGCGCTGGCCCAGATTCTGAACGAGACCTTCCAGAAGGGGGGAAACGTCATCATCCCCTCCTTCGCGGTGGGCCGCACCCAGGAACTGCTCTATTTTCTCCGGGAGATTAAGGAGCGAAACCTGGTGCCTGTCCTGCCTCACTTCCCGGTGGTGGTGGACAGTCCCCTGGCGTCAGAGGCCACGAAGATTTTTTCAGACGATCTCACCGGCTACCTGGACGAGGAGGCTATCTCGGTCATTCAGCGGGGGGCGGGCCTGTTCCATGTGGACGATCTCCAGCTCTCCCTGACCAGCGAGGAATCCAAGCAGCTCAATGAGGACCGGAGCCCCAAGGTGATCATCTCCGCCTCCGGCATGTGCGACGCCGGCCGGATCCGGCACCATCTGAAGCACAACCTGTGGCGTCCGGAGTGCACCATCGTCTTTGTGGGCTTCCAGTCTCCGGGCACCCTGGGCCGAAGCCTGGTAGAGGGCAAAAAGTTCGTCCGCCTCTTCGGTGAGGATGTGGAGGTCAACGCTAAAATCGTGAATTTCCAGGGTCTCTCCTCCCACGCGGACCACGACCATCTGGTGCGCTGGATCAGCCAGTTTGATGGACCCAAGCCCACCGAGGTCTTTGTAGTGCATGGAGACGGCTTTGTCTCTGAGGCGTTCGCCTCCGAGCTGCGGCGACTGG
>CAMELY010000191.1 GCA_945926565.1 uncultured Clostridia bacterium
GCAGATTCAGTTTGCCGCCAGAATCACCATGGGCAACGTGCTTTTTCTCAGCCTGATCTGCACCCTGCTGGACGGGCTGTACCGGAAGCTGGTCATTGAGCGGCCGGTCAAGCAGATTCTGGAGGCCACCCGCCGCCTGACCCGGGGGGATTTCTCCGCCCGCATCCAGCCGGTCCACGGTCTGGAGGGGCAGAACGAGCTGGACGCCATCATCGAGAACTTCAACAAGATGGCGGAGGAGCTCTCCGGCATCGAGACCCTGCGGACGGATTTCGTGGCCAACGTCTCCCATGAGCTGAAGACCCCCCTGGCGGTCATCCAGAGTGACGCCGCCATGCTCCAGGCCTCCGACCTGACCCGGGAGCAGCGGGAGCAGTACACCCGGTCGATCATCGCCGCCACCCGGCGGCTGTCCGGGCTGGTCTCCAACACCCTCCGGCTCAACAAGCTGGAAAACCAGCAGATCTTCCCGGAGCGGCGGGAATACGACCTGAATGAGCAGCTCTGCCGGTGCCTGCTCTCCTTTGAGGAGGCCTGGGAGGAGAAGGGGCTGACCATCCAGGCGGAGCTGGAGGAGCCGGTCCCTGTCCACTCCGACCCGGAGCTGCTGGAGCTGGTCTGGAACAATCTGATCTCCAACGCCGTCAAGTTTACCGAGCCCGGGGGCAGCGTCCGGGTGACCCTGACCCGGGAGGAAGGATGGGCGGTGATCACCGTCTCGGATACCGGCTGCGGCATCACCCCGGAGGTGGGCCGGCACATCTTCGAGCGGTTCTACCAGGGAGACACCTCCCACGCCGCCCAGGGCAACGGCCTGGGCCTGGCCCTGGTCAAGCGGGTGATGGACATTCTGGGAGGCGAGATCTCGGTGGAGAGTCAGGCGGGGCAGGGCAGCTCCTTCACCGTCCGCCTGGAGCGGGGGCTGTCATGAGCCGGTGGAAGGAGCTGGCCCGGAGGCTGGCCCGGCCCGGCCTGGGATGGCGGATGCTGCTGCTCCTCCTCTGCGGCCCCGGCCTGATCTGGGTGTTTGCCGGCGGCCTGGAGGAGAGCCCCATCTCCTATGCCCTCTACGCCCTGAGTACCTACACCCTCGTCATCTGGTGCATCCCGGTGCCCGGCTTTGTCAGGCGGCTCCGGGAGCGGCTCTACCGGAACCGGCTGAGCCGCCGCTACCTCACCGACCTGGTTTTCCGGGGGAGGCTCACCCTGGTGCTCTCCGCGCTCATCAATACCGCCTTCGCCCTCTTCAAGCTGGGAACAGGGGTGGTCTATCGCTCTGTCTGGTTCGGCGCCCTGGGCGCCTACTACCTGCTGCTGGCAATCATGCGGATTTTGCTGGCGGCCAGCGCCCTCCGGTGCCGGACGGATCGGCGGCGGGAATACCGGACGGCCCGTCTGTGCGGCTGGCTGCTGCTGGCGCTGACCGTGGCCCTTTCCAGCGTCATCCTCCAGATGGTGCGGGACGGCAGAGGATATTCCTATCCGGGCTATCTGATCTTTGTGGCCGCCCTCTATACCTTTTACTCGGTGGCAGCCGCCGTCGTCAACCTGTTCCGGTTCCGCAGGCTGGAGAGCCCCGCCCTGATGGCCTCCAAGGCCCTGGGCTTTGCGGTGGCGCTGGTGTCTCTGCTCTCCCTGCAGACCGCCATGTTCGCCGCCTTTGGGTCAGATTTTGAGGCGCAGCGTCTGATGAACGCCCTCACCGGCGCGGGGGTCTGCGCCGCTGCGCTTGCCATCGCCATATGGACCATCCGCTGGGCCAACCGTGGCCTGCAGACGGCGGAAGAGAAGGAGAATTGACTGTGGAAGAGAAGAAGCCCTTTACCTATACCTACTCCGCCCAGCAGCGGGAGGAGATTCAGCGCATCCGAAAAAAGTACCTGCCCCCGGAGGAGGACAAGATGGCCCGCCTCCGCCGCCTGGACGAGAGCGCCGCCCGGCCCGGGCGGACAGCGGCGATTGTGCTGGGAGTGGTCAGCACCCTTGTTTTCGGCGTGGGCATGTGCTGCACCCTGGTCTGGACAGCCTATTTTATCCCCGGCATCGCCATCGGTCTGCTGGGGATGGCGGGGATGGCCTGCGCGCTGCCTCTGGAGCGGGCGATCACTGCCCGGCGGCGGAAAAAGCTGGCCCCGGAGATCCTGCGCCTCAGCCGGGAGCTGATGGAGGAGAACTAAACAAACAAGCTGGCCGGCAGCGCGAAAAGCAACTGCCGGCCAGCTGTCGTTCTGGACACTCAGGGCCG
This sequence comes from uncultured Clostridia bacterium, assembly GCA_945926565.1. Taxonomy (GTDB): domain Bacteria; phylum Bacillota; class Clostridia; order Oscillospirales; family Oscillospiraceae; genus Onthomonas. The sequence continues at coordinate 2,246 of CAMELY010000191.1, forward strand.
GGGAACGGCTCCGATATCCTTTAAATTATAAGGAGTGGTCTGGTACACATAGTAGTTGAGCCAGTTGGTGTAGAGCAGCTGCCCCGCGCTGCGCCAGTTGACAATAGGGGCCTGAGTGGGATCGTCGTTGGGGAAGTAGTTGCGGGGAACATGGATGTTCAGGCCTCGATCCACATCCCGCTGATACTCCAGGGCAAGCGTATTGCTGTCGTATTCCGGGTGGCCCAGGACAAAGAAATGCCGGTTGTCCTCCGACTTCAGGGCGAAAATCCCCGCCTCATCGGAGACGGCATAGACCGCCAGATCAGGCACCTTGGCCACGTCCTCCGGATCGATGGTGGTGTACCGGGAGTGGGGGGCGTAAAAGCGGTCGTCAAAGCCCCGGAACCAGGGGGACTCCTTTTTGATCACCTGGTGGGAGTAAATGCCGAACAGCTTTTCGGGCAGCGTGCGCTTGGGAATTCCGTAGTGGTGATA
>CAMELY010000192.1 GCA_945926565.1 uncultured Clostridia bacterium
GCAGACTTTTGTCCGGAAAACCCTTTGATTGACGAAGAATGGCAATCTGTGGAGGCAGGCGCAGGGGCGCACTCCCTCCGTCACGGCTTATGCCGTGCCACCTCCCGCAAAGAGGGAGGCAGGGCTGCGCTCCTCAAATGATCCGTATTTCAGCGCCCGCTTGCGGGCGCTGAATCTGTTTTGCGGATAAAAATCCAGGCCTTAAAAAATTCTTAACAAAATCAGACGGCCGGACTTAAACTGCCGCCGGTATGATATCTCCAAGAGAAAGAGAGGAAGGACATATGAACCGTATTCTAGTAGTCGACGACGACAGGGACATTGTGGCCGCGCTGGAGATCTACCTGACCACCTCCGGCTACCAGGTCTGCAAGGCATATAACGGCCGGGAGGCCCTGGAGGTGCTCCGGGACAACGCGGTGGATCTGGTGCTGATGGACGTGATGATGCCCCAGATGGACGGCATCGCGGCCACCAAAAAGATCCGGGAGACCAGCAATGTCCCCATCCTGTTTCTCACTGCCAAGAGCGAGGATGTGGACATGATCAACGGCCTCAACGTGGGGGCGGACGACTACATCACAAAGCCCTTCAAGCCCATGGAGGTGCTGGCCCGGGTGAAGTCCCACCTCCGCCGCTACACTCAGCTGGGCGGACAGGTGAAGGAGCAGGATAATCTGCTCACCGTGGGCCCCATCTGTCTGGACGACGGGGCCAAGCGGGTGACGGTGGACGGAGAGCCGGTAAGCCTGACCCCCCTGGAGTACAGCATCCTCCGGCTGCTGATGAAAAACGCCGGCCAGGTGTTCTCCACCGGCCAGATCTATGAGCAGGTGTGGAACGACCCGGTGCTGGGCAGCGAGAATACCGTGGCGGTACATATCCGGCACCTCCGGGAGAAGATTGAGATTGACCCCGCCCATCCCCGCTACCTCAAGGTGGTCTGGGGCCTGGGCTACAAGATGGAAAAATAACAGGCCGGGCAGCGCCGCTGCTCTGCCGTCAGGCGGGAAAGGAGCGATTCCATGAATAAACGGAGCAGATTGAGAGGCTCTGCCTTTGTCAAGGCTGCGGCCTTTTTGCTGGCCCTGGTTATGGCGACTGCCGCCTGTGCGGGGGCGGGCGGGCTTTTCTTCTGCCTGGGCACTCGGTATAGCTGGCGGGACAGCTATGATCCGGTCAACGACAGCGGTATCTTTTACAATCAGGTGGAGAAGCTGAAGGATCTGCTCTTTCTCAGCCTGTATCAGGACAGTCTCACTCCCGTGGGAGAGTATCAGCTGGAAAAGCTGACCCAGGAGATGGACAGGAATGCCACCAATTTCCGCTACCGCATCACGGATGATACGGGGAAACCGGTGGCGTCCAACGGCGGCACAGAGACGTCGGAGGACAGCATCTATATGGATAACTTTGAGCGGTATGACATGGGCTGCCGGCGGCTGGTCTCTTACTATTTGGACCTGAGCAAAGTCAGCGAGTGGACGCTGGAGCGGGGCACGCCCAACGACTGGGCCAACACGCCCTACGCCTCCGCCTACTACTACGATCGCTCAGCTATCTTCAACAGCGCCGACGTGGATCCGGACAGCGAGACCACCCAGACGGATCAGGCCATGGACAACGGCTATGCCGGCTATGATGGGGCTGATGACGCCGCCGATGATGGCATCACCATAGAAGAGGCGGCGGATCAGGCACAGGGAACGCTGGAGTATTACTATTTTGTCTACCACGGCAGTCTGGAGAGCTATGAGCTCACCGCCTGGGTGGACACCGCCTATCCGGTGGAGGATGACTATTACGCGGGATATCAGTCCTTCCAGGTCAACCGGGACTTTATGAACCGTTGGATTGGCCCCATGGCCGTCCTCACCGGCGTCAGTCTGCTGTTGTTTTTGGGGCTGCTGGCCGTGCTCACCTGGTCCTGGGGCTGGAACCGGGAGGGAGAGCTGGCCCTCCGGGGACTCAACCGCACGCCGGTGGAGCTTGTGCTGCTGGCCTGCACCTGCGGAGTCGCGCTGGCGATCGGTATCGTAGCCGAATTCCTGATTTCCAATTTCCGGCAAGTGATCTTTGTATTTGGCGTAGGGGGCTTTGTGGGAGCGCTTTCCTGCCTGGTGGGCTGGTGTATCCTCACCGCCCAGATCAAGACCCATACCCTGAGAGAGCGCAGCCTCTGCTGCCGGCTGCTGCGCTGGCTCCGGTCCAAATGGGGCAGACTGTGGCATTGGGTGAAATCCGTGGCCGGTCAGTGGCCCCTGTACTGGAAGGTGGCGGCCTTCTTTGCCGGCTACTCCATCCTCTATCTGATGTGGATGAGCTGGATTGCAATGGATGTTTACTGGTGGGGCTGGGGATTTGCCTTTGTCATTGCCCTGCTGCTGCCCATTCTGCCTCTGGCCGTGTTCGCCTGCAAGTGGGCGGTGGACTGGGCGAAGCTGCGCAAAGCGGTCAAGGAGATGACCGAGGGCAAGCTGGACTGCGCCATTGACACCGCCCATATGCTCCCCGACCTGAGAGAGCACGCCGCCGATTTGGGCAACCTCTCCGACGGCCTGGGTAAGGCGGTGGAGGAGCAGGTCAAGAGCCAGCGGTTCAAGACCGAGCTGATTACCAACGTCTCGCACGACCTCAAGACGCCGCGGACCTCCATCATCAACTATGTGGACCTGCTGAAAAAGGCGGATATCCAGGACGAG
>CAMELY010000193.1 GCA_945926565.1 uncultured Clostridia bacterium
AGCGCAGCGATCTGGCCCAGCGCTTCAACTGCGTGCCCAGCCAGATCAATTACGTGATGAGCACCCGCTTTTCCCCGGAGCGGGGCTACATCGTGGAAAGCCGCCGGGGCGGCAACGGATACATCCGCATCACCCGGGTGCAGGTGGACCGGCAGACGCTGCTGATGCACGTCATCAACTCCCTGGGCGACCGGGTGGACCTGCCCTCGGCACGGGCCATCCTCAGCAACCTGGTGCAGTCCGGAGCGCTGAGCGAGGACGTTGGCCGGGCGCTGCTGGCTGCCGTGGGCGACAAGGCCCTGGGGGCCGTGCCCCGGGAGAACCGGGACGCTGTCCGGGCGGATATCATGAAGCAGGTCCTCATTTTACAAGTGTAAAAGAGAACCGCGCCAAATAGTCAACAAAAATATTTTCTATATATTGGAGGTTGTTATTTATGAAATGCGAGAATTGCGGTAAGAATGAAGTTACCTTTATTTATCAGAGCAACATCAACGGCAAGGTCACCGAGAAGCACCTTTGCTCCGAGTGCGCCGAGAAGCTGGGCTACACCCAGAAGCTGGCGGCCCACAGTCAGCGAATGATGCAGGACTTCGGCAATATGTTCGGCGGCAGTCTCTTTGGAGATTTCTTCACTCCCGTGCCCAGCCTGATGGGCCGGATGAGCCGGATGCTGGAGGATCCCTTCGATGATTTCTTCGCGGATATGCCGGCGCTGAGCGCGGCACCGGCGCAGCAGGAGGTCCAGACCAACCAGAAGCAGGAGGACCTGGTGGGCCAGGAGGACCAGAACTGGTTCTCCTATCAGCGGAAGCTGAACGCCCTGCGGCTGGAGATGAAGAAGGCTGTCCACCAGGAGAATTTCGAGCGGGCCGCGGAGCTGCGGGACGAGATCCACAAGCTGGAAGCGGAACACCAAGAGAACAAATAAACGAACAATTTCCCAGAGGGGAGGCAGACAACGATGAATGAAAACAAATTCACGCCCAGGGCCGAGGAGGCCCTGCGGCTTTCCCAGGAGGCGGCGGGAGAGCTGGGCCACGGCTACGTGGGCACCGAGCACCTGCTGCTGGGCCTGATCCGGGAGGAAGAGGGCATGGCCCATACCGTCCTCACGGAGGCGGGCCTGACTGATGACATGATCGTGGCGATCATCAAGAAGAGCGTGGGTGTGGGGCTGCCCGGCAGCAACCCCGCCCAGGGCCTCACCCCCCGCGCCAAGCGGGTGGTGGAGATCGCCATGGAGGACTCCATCCGGGGCGGCTATAACTACGTGGGCACGGAGCACCTGCTGGCGGGCATCCTGCGGGAGGGCAACAACATGGCCGTCCGCATCCTGCGGGCTGCCGGTGTGGAGGCCAAGCACCTGTATACCGCCCTCATGCAGAAGCTGAACGAGACACCCCGGGGCAAGGCCGCTGAGGCCAGAACCGCTGCTTCCGCCGCCAAGGAGGACAGCGGCAAGAACAAAACTCTGAAGGAGTTCACCCGGGACCTGACGGCCGACGCCCGGGCCGGCAAGCTGGACCCTGTGATCGGGCGTGATGAGGAGATCCAGCGGGTCATCCAGATTTTGTCCCGCCGCACCAAGAATAACCCCTGCCTGATCGGCGAGCCCGGCGTGGGCAAGACCGCCATCGCCGAGGGCCTGGCTCGGAAGATCGTCATGGGTGATGTACCCGACGACCTGCTGGACAAGAAAATTTTGTCTCTGGACCTCAGCGGCATGGTGGCGGGCACCAAGTACCGTGGCGAGTTCGAGGAGCGCATCAAGAAGGTCATGGAGGAGGTCAAAAAGTCCGGCAACGTGATCCTCTTCATCGACGAACTGCACACCATTGTGGGGGCCGGCAGCGCCGAGGGCGCTGTGGACGCCGCCAATATCATCAAGCCCGCTTTGGGCCGCGGCGAGATCCAGGTCATTGGCGCCACCACCCTCAACGAGTACCGAAAGTATATCGAAAAGGACGCCGCCCTGGAGCGCCGGTTCCAGCCGGTACAGGTGGGCGAGCCCAGCCAGGAAGCGTCCCTGGAGATTTTGAAGGGCCTGCGGGAGAAGTATGAGCAGCACCACAAGCTGACGATCACCGACGAGGCTCTGGAGGCCGCCGTGTCCCTGTCCGCCCGGTATATCAATGACCGCTTCCTGCCCGACAAGGCCATTGACCTGATGGACGAGGCCGCGTCCCGTGTCCGGATGGAGACCGAGGAGATCTCCCCCGAGCTAAAGAGCCTGGAGGAGAAGATCGCGGCCCTGGTGAAGGAGAAGGACGACGCCATCCAAAATCAGGACTATGAGAAGGCCGCACAGCTGCGGGATATCGAGAAGAACTATCGGGAACAGGTGGAAAACGAGCGGGACAAGCGCCGCAGGAACCATGCTCAGCACCGGCCTGTGAACGCCGAGGATATCGCCGCCGTGGTGTCTGGCTGGACCGGTATCCCCGTCACCCGTCTGACGGAGGACGAGGGAGCGCGGCTGCTACACATGGAGGAGACCCTCCACCAGCGTGTGGTTGGTCAGGACGAGGCCGTCAAGGCCGTGGCCCGGGCCATCCGTCGGGGCCGTGTGGGCCTGAAGGACCCCAAGCGGCCCATCGGCAGCTTCCTGTTCCTGGGCCCCACCGGTGTGGGCAAGACGGAGCTGTGCAAGTCCCTGGCGGAGGCCATGTTCGGCGACGAGAACGCCATGATCC
>CAMELY010000194.1 GCA_945926565.1 uncultured Clostridia bacterium
CCAGAATCACCGGCAGCTCCCGCTTTTTGCACCACCGGAGCATCTCCCGGCAGCAGGCGGCGGGATCCTTCAGCCGGGGCCCCCGCAGGGCGTGGTTGTTCACCTCCAGCAAGACGTGGTGCTCCAGGGCCGCCCGGGTCACCGCCTCATAGTCCAGGGGACAATTGCCGTCAATGGGGTGACTGATGATATCGATCATGGGATGGGAGATAACGGCGATCACCGCGTCGGTGTTCTGGGCCCTTGTGCCGTGGGCGTAGCACTCGGCGTGGATGCCGGCGATCCGCAGATCCAAGGTGCGGATCAGGTCGTCTGACATGCTCAGCGTCCCCTGGTAATCCAGAATGTTGATCTCCGCCCCCAGCAGGAGATGTACCCCCGCCTGCTCCCGGGGCACCACCCCCAGATTCTTGAAATAGAGGTCACAGCAGGTGCCAGGAATGCCCCGGGCGTGCTCGGTGATGCCCAGCAGCTTGATGCCCCGCTCCGCCGCGCCCCGGGCCATCTCCAGGATGGTGCCGTAGGCGTGGCCGCTGGCCAGGGTGTGGGTGTGCAAGTCCAGTTCGATTTTCATGGTATCCATCTCCTCTGTCAAAACACCACAAAGGTGACGCCGTTGTTGTACCGGTCCAGATCCCGGTCTTGCCGAAGGGCGCCGCACTTGCTCAATGCCCGCCGGGTGGACTCATTGAAGATGGAGAACTCCTCCCCTGGGATGAAGTCGGCGATCTCCCCTTTTGCCTTTTTCGCGGCCAGCTCCCGGCGGACGGCCAGACGGATTTTCCCCCCGGCGCCGGAGGAGCCATAGCCGTGGATCAGCTTGGTGACGGAAATCCCCATCCGCTTGCTGGTATAGAGCTCTCCATTCAGCCGCTGAAGGGCTGCGGAGACCTGGGGCATCCCCAGCTCCAGGTTGACGGTGCGCAGCGTCTGTGCCATTTTCCTTCCCCTCGTTTCGTTCAGTTGATCATTGCTGACAGCATACCACAGTTTCCCGGGAAATACCAGCGGTCAGCCCCTGCCGGCAAAAAGAGACTGCCGCAGAATCTGCCGCAGTCTCCCAATGCTTATGTAGTCTGATCGGTGGAGTGCACCTGCTTCAGGTTCCCTTCCTTCCGGCTCCGGCAGTCCAGCTCCGCCTCCACGTCGGCGGGGGTGATCCCCTTTGCCAGCATCATGGCCAGCATATGGTAGAGGAGATTGGCTGCCTCACTGGCCATGGCCGCCCTGTCCCCCGCCTTTCCGGCGATGAGCAGCAGGCTGCAGGCCTCCCCCACCTTTTTCAGAATCTTGTCCAGCCCCTGCAGGAAGAGATAGGCGGTATAGTGGCTGCCGTCCTCGGTGACCTCCTCCCGGCTCCGGGCGGCGATCACCTGGTACAGTTCATCCACCGGCTGTCCCTGGGTCTGGCAGCGGAGATTCAGCGCCTCCATCACCTCGGTGAGAGACACCTCCTGCTGGCAGAGGAGAACGGTGACGTGGTAGAGGACGTCGTTGATCTCCCCCACCGTCTCGGCTTTGTCCTCTCCCTTGGCGGCAATGACCGCCTCAAAGGTCTCCTCACCGCACTTTTTCAGGATTTTATCCAGGCCCGCCCGGTAGAGATGGCAGGTGTAGGACTTCTCCACGCCCCCCTGCTTCCGGGCCAGGGTCACCTGATATTGGGCCTCAAGGGCGCTCTGCATGCTCACAGGCCTTCCTCCTCCCAGATGTCGTGAAAGAAGCAGCTCCGCTTTCCCGTGTGGCAGGTGGGCCCCACCGGGTCGCAGAGGTAGAGCAGGGTGTCCGTGTCGCAGTCGGTGACGATTTTCTTCACATGGAGGAAGTTCCCGGAGGTCTCTCCCTTGTTCCAGAGCTGGTTCCGGCTGCGGGACCAGAACCAGGCGGTCTTGGTCTCCAGCGTCTTTTCCACCGCCTCCCGGTTGGTAAAGCCCAGCATGAGGATATCCTTGGTGGCCCGGTCCTGGATGATCACCGGAATCAGGTCGGATTTTTGAAAGAGCAGGTCTAAATCAAACATTTCCATTCTCCTCACCGGCGCACCGGGATATTCTGTGCCCGGAGATAGTCCTTCACCTGGGGGACGGTCAGCTCCCCGAAGTGGAAGAGGGAGGCCGCCAGAGCGGCGTCGCAGCCGGTCTCCTCAAAGACCTCGGCAAAGTGCCCCAGGCTGCCGCAGCCCCCAGAGGCGATCACCGGAATGTGAACCGCCTGGGTCACCGCTTTCGTCATCTCCAGGTCAAAGCCCGCCTTGGTACCGTCCGCGTCCATGGAGGTGAGCAGAATCTCTCCGGCCCCCAGCCGCTCCCCCTCTTTGGCCCACTCGATGGCGTCGATGCCGGTGGGAATGCGGCCTCCGGCCATCACCACCTCATAGCGCCCGTCCGGGTTCTTCCGGGCATCGATGGCCAGCACCACGCACTGGCTGCCAAAGCGCTCCGCTGCCCGGGAGATGAGGGAGGGATCCTTGACGGCGGCGGAGTTCACCGAAATCTTGTCCGCCCCCGCCCGGAGCAGGGTCTGAAAGTCCTCCAGGGTGCGGATGCCGCCGCCCACCGTCAGGGGCACAAAGACCTGAGCCGCCGTCCGTGCCACCACGTCGGCCACCGTCTTCCGGGCCTCATGGGTGGCGGTGATGTCCAGAAAGACAATCTCGTCCGCCCCCTGGTCGGAGTAGT
>CAMELY010000195.1 GCA_945926565.1 uncultured Clostridia bacterium
GCCCGGCAGCAGCACGACCTGAGCTACTACGAAAACGGTGGGCAGCCCGGCGGAGTACTCCAGACGGATACTGACCTGTCCGGCAGCGTGAATGACCCGGAAAACCCAGAGCAGAAGATCCGCAGAAAAGACCTTCTGCGCCGGGATTGGGAGCGGGTTCACTCTGGCCCAACCAACGCCAACCGAATCGCTATTCTGGACTATGGCCTGAAATATCAGTCGGTCAGCCTGAGCAACAAGGACGCCCAATTTATCGAAAGCCAGGAGGTGGCTATCCGGGACATTGCCCGGTATTTTGGAATCCCACTCTATAAGCTCCAGGAGGGAAAACAGGCGTACAGCTCCAACGAGCAGAACGCCATTGAGTATGTGGTATCGACCCTGCACCCCATCGTCACCCAGTACGAGGAGGAGCAGACCTACAAGATGCTCTTTGCCGACCAGATCGCCGCCGGGCTGGAGCTGCGCATCAATATGATGGCCGAGCTTCGGGGCGACAACGCCGCCCGGAGTGCCTGGTATAAGAACATGCGGGAGATCGGCGTGTTCTCGGTTAATGACATCAACCGGCTGGAAGATATGCCAGATGTGGAGGGCGGCGACGAGCGCCTGGCCTCCCTGAACTATGTGCCACTTTCCTTGTGGAGAGAACTGTCGGTCAATCGAAATACAGAAAGCGGAGGTGAAAACACATGAGAGTGACCCTAAACGGCATTGTATCTGCCGACGACGACAAGTGGATCTATGAGTGGTTTGGCTATTCGGCCTTTTCGCCCCAGCAGGTGCGGGACGCCATTGCCGCCAATCCGGAAGGGGAGGAGCTGGTACTGGAGATCAACAGCCCCGGCGGCTCGGTCTTTGCCGGCAGCGAGATGTACTCGGTGCTGAAGGCCAGCGGCCTGCACACCCGGGCGGAGATTCAGAGCCTGGCGGCCAGCGCGGCAAGTTATCTTTGCCTGGGCTGCGATACGGTGGCCATCTCCCCGGTGGCCCAGATGATGATCCACCTGCCCAGCACCAGTACTGACGGGGATCGGACGGCCCACCAGCGCTCCATCGGCATGTTGGACAGCACCCGGGAGGCCATCCTCAACGCCTACGAGCTGAAGGCCCGGGGCAAGAGCGACCGGGCCAGTCTGCGGCGGATGATGAGCTCTGAAACCTGGCTTACCGCCCAGGCCGCCCTGGATCACGGCCTTGTGGACGAGATCTTGGGGCAGGAGAGCCAGGGGATGAGTCCAGGCAGTCTGGTCAATGCCTTTGGTCTGCCTGATCTGGACGCCCTTCGGGCGGCCTACCTCAAGGCCAACCCCAACCCTCGGCAGGGGATGGAACCTGCCCCCAAAGATGCTGGTACCGACTGGCGGGTTTCCGCCCGTCTGGAACTGGAACGAAATCGATTTTGATTGGAGGAACGAAAATCATGAAGCAGAAGCTTTACGCCCTCATCAACCAGCGCGCCGGCCTGCTCCAGAAGGCCGGGGAGGCCCTGACGGCCAACAACCAGGCGGACTACCAGAGCCTGATGGAGCAGATTACCAACCTGAATGCCGAGATCCAGCAGGTACAGGACCTGGTGGCTGAGCAGGAGCGGCAGATGCTTTCCGCCCCCAGTCCCACCGGTTCGGAGCTGGAGGACCTGGCCGCCGAGCGGGTTACCGCCCTGCAGCGGGGTGACAGCGTCACCTTCACCGCCAATGAGGTACGCCGCGCCCTGAATAATCAGACCACCCTGGCTACCGGTACCATCGTGCAGCCCACCGGTGCCGGAGCCGAGATCCGTGACCCTCTGGGAAATGTGGTGCCATCCATTGTGGATCGTGTCCGAGTGATGGACATGACCGGCATGGGCGCCTTCCAGGAGCCTTATGTGATTACTGAGCTGGATGCCAAGGGCGGCAAGGTGGAGGAGACCGCCGGCACGGCCCGCACGGTCTCCACCGACCCCACCTTTGGCGTGGCGGAGATCAAGCCCTACGAGCTGAGTGTGACCAGCTATGTGGACCGCAATATCGCCCGGCTGTCCCCCGCCAGCTACTACGACAAGATCTACGGCATGGCTATGCGGGCACTGCGCCGAAAGCTGGCTGATCTGATCGTCAACGGCGACGACCCATCTACCCCCACTTTCTTCGGCATCACCAATGCCAAGAATAAGGCAGCCACCAATATTTTTGCCGAGGCCGCCTTGGGCTCGGCCATCGATGTGAACACCCTGGATACCCTGTACTTTGCCTACGGCTCCGACGAGGCCATGGGTGCCTCCGCCCGGCTGCTGCTCACCAAGACCAACCTGAAGGCCCTGGGCCAGCTGCGGGGCACCAATGAGAAGCGCCGTCTGTTGGAGATCACCCCCGATCCCACCAATCCCAACAGCGGTACCATCCGAGACGGCGGCGTGGTGCTGCCCTACGATCTGGTGAAGGCAGTGGGGGACAGTAAGATCCTCTATGGCGACCCCATGAATTTTGAGGTGGGCCTGTTCGGCGACTACTCCATCCGCATTGACGAGTCGGTCAAGGCAGTGGAGCGGATGTACGCCATCCTGGGCGACGCCTTCGTGGGCGGAAACCTGATCGTGGACAAGGGCTTTGTGGTCGGCACCATCGGAGGCTGACCATGGCCCTGACGGAGGAGCGCAAGGCGGCGCTGCTGGCCTACTGCAAGCT
>CAMELY010000196.1 GCA_945926565.1 uncultured Clostridia bacterium
TGGCCGCAGACATCCTCCGCCAGGGCGCTGTCGTGCTCCTCCCGGGAGATGACCTCCAGCTCCAGCATTTTCGAGAGCACCTGCTCCTGCCGCCGGCGGCTGGCCTCCGGGTGCTTCAGGGGGTTATAGGCCGAGGGACTTTTCGTGATGCCCGCCAGCAGGGCGGACTCCGCCAGGGTCAGATCCCTGGCGTCCTTGCCGAAGTACCGGGCGGACGCGGTCTGGACACCCCAGGTGCCGCCTCCCAGATTGATGGTGTTCAGGTAATTCTCCAGGATCCACTTCTTGGAGGTCTGCCGCTCCAGCCGGAGGGCCAGATACTGCTCCTGAAGCTTCCGCCGCACCCGGTCCATGGTGGTCCGCTCGGTGGTGCCGGCATCAAAGACATTGTTCTTGATGAGCTGCTGGGTGATGGTGCTGGCCCCCTCTGACAAGCTGCCGGAGGTCACATTCCGCCAGGCCGCCCGGGCGATACCCCGGAGGTCTACGCCGTGGTGGTCGTAGAACCGCTGGTCCTCGATGGCCACAAAGGCCTGGGGCAGCCAGGGGGACATCTCCTCCATCGGGATGTACACCCGGTTGGAGGCCTCCCCCATCAGCGTCACCAGCTCCTCCCCGTCCCGGTCCAGCACCGTGGTGCGGTAACCGTCGGGGGCGATGTCCGCCGGGTCCAAAGCCGGGGCGTCCGCCAAGGTGTCTATCACAAAGCAGAAAATGCCCAGCATTGCCGCCGCCAGACACACCAAGACTCCCAGCAGCACCTTTCGGCAGACAGAATGGCCCCGCTTGCCCGCGGGCTCCCCGGTCACTTCCTTGATCTCTTCCATTCACAACTCCTTTTCAGGCCGTTTTTTCCTCAGGTCGGATGTATTATAATACAGGTCCTTCCAGAATACATGAATGGGCCGTGAACTTTTTCAGCAACTTTTTGGCGTTTTTTTCAGTTTTTGACACGGCATTTATGATAATCATACAATTTTTCTGATACACTTGTTACTTTTAAAAAACGCCCGCCTCTTTCGAGGCGGGCGCTTCACTTATTTCTCCGCGGAGACCACCCGGAAAGCGGGGGCCTTGACGCCGGCGGCGCCCAGGGCCTCGGTGATCTTCTGGGTCAGGTCGAAGTAGATGTCCCAATAGTCATCGTTATGGCACCAGGCACGGACGGTGAACTCCATGGACTCGTTGGTACCACCGGAGAGACGGGCGAAGGGCGCGGCGGGGGCGTCCAGGATCTTGTCGTTCCCGGCCATGACCTCCTGCATGATCTCCTGGATCCTGGCGGGAGACTCTCCCTTGGCGCAGGAGAAGGTCAAATCCACCCGGCGCAGGTCCTCGGTGGAGTAATTGACCACGTTGGCGTTCATGAGCGTACCATTGGGCACGGTGATGTGCTTGTTGTCCACGGTGATGATGACGGTGTAAAAGAGGGTGACCTCCTTCACAGTACCGCTGACGCCGGCGGCGTCCACATAGTCCCCCAGCTTGAAGGGCTTGAAGATCAGCAGCATGATGCCGCCGGCCAGGTTGCTCAGGGCGCCCTGGAGAGCCAGGCCCACGGTGACGCCGGCGGAGGCAAGGACAGCCACGATGGAGCTGGTCTCCACACCCAGAATGCCGATGATGGAGATGACCAGCAGGACAAACAGGCCGATGCGGGCAAAGCTGAGGGTGAAGGTCTGGACCGTGCCCTCCAGACGGGCAAAGCCCTTGCTTCTTTCCAGCAGGCCCACGATCTTACCGATGGCCCACTTGCCCACCAGCCACACGATGAGGGCAAATACCAGCTTGCCCACCAGGGGTACGATCAGAGCGGCGATCCCGCTGAGGTAAAGGGAAAAAGATGACATCACAAAACTCTCCTTTTTCTATTGTTATCTCTATTTCCATGGAGTGTATCACTCCAGCATTTTCGCAAACTCCTCCTCGGTGAGGACGGGGATATTCAGCTCCTGGGCCTTTTTCAGCTTGCTGCCGGCGGCCTCGCCCGCCACCACATAGGTGGTCTTCTTGCTGACAGAGCCGGAGGCCTTGCCGCCCCGTTCCTCGATGAGCCCCTGGGCGGTCTTCCGGTCAAACTGGGTGAGGGTCCCGGTGAGCACAAAGGTCATTCCGGCAAAGCGGTCATCCACCAGCTGGCGGGTGCTCTCCATATTCACGTCTGCCGCTTTCAGCCGCTGGATCAGATCCCGGGACTGGGGCGCCGCCAGATAGTCCACGATGCACCGGGCGGTAATGGCCCCCACATCGTCGATCTCCGTCAGCTCCTCCTCGGAGGCGGCCATCAATGCCTCCATGGTCTGGAAATGGCCCGCCAGCACCTTGGCAGCCTTCTCGCCCACCTGACGGATGCCCAGGCCGTAGATCAGCCTGCTCAGGTCGTTGGCCTTGGACTTCTCAATGGCCCGGATCAGGTTCTCCGCCGACTTGGCGCCCATCCGGTCCAGTTTGGCAACATCTGCCGCATGGAGGCTGTAAAGGTCAGCGGCATTACGGACAAGGCCGTTGTCCACCAGCTGCTGGAGCACTGCGGGACCGCAGCCGTCGATGTCCATGGCATCCCGGCTGGCAAAGTGGGTCAGGTTCCGCAGCAGCTGAGCCGGGCACTCAGCAC
>CAMELY010000197.1 GCA_945926565.1 uncultured Clostridia bacterium
CGTCCCACTTGTTGACCACGATGATGGAGGCCTTGCCCGCCTCGTGGGCCATGCCGGCCACCTTGGTGTCCTGCTCGGTGACCCCCTCCAGGGCGTCGATCAGAATCAGGCAGACGTCCGCCCGGTCGATTGCCATGGTGGCCCGGAGGACGGAGAACTGCTCCACCCGGTCGGTGACCTTGGATTTCCGGCGCATACCGGCGGTGTCAATAAAGCAGTACTTGCCGTACTCGTTTTCGAAGTAGGAGTCCACCGCGTCCCGGGTGGTGCCGGCCATGTCGCTGACGATGACCCGCTCCTCCCCCAGAATCCGGTTGACCAGAGAGGACTTGCCCACGTTGGGCTTGCCGATGATGGCCACCCGGATGAGATCCTCCTCCTCTTCCGCCTCCTGCGCCTTGGGGAAATGGGCCAGACAGGCGTCCAGCATCTCGTCCAGGCCCAGTCCGTGGATGGCGGAGACCGGGATGGGATCGCCCAGGCCCAGGTTGTAGAACTCGTAGACGTCCGGGTCGGTGTGGCCCGGCTTGTCCGCCTTGTTCACCGCCAGAACCACCGGCTTGCGGGAGCGCTGGAGCATTCCCGCCACGTCCATGTCGGCGGCGGTGACACCGGTCTGTAGGTCGCAGACCAGAATGATCACATCCGCGTTGTCGATGGCGATCTCCGCCTGGGTGCGCATGAAGCGCAGGATCTCACTGTCGGTGTTCGGCTCAATGCCGCCGGTATCCACAATGGTGAAGCTGTGCCCCAGCCACTCGCAGTCGGCGTAGAGCCGATCCCGGGTGACGCCGGGGGTGTCCTCCACGATGGCGAGCCGCTTGCCGGCCAGCCGGTTAAAGAGCATGGATTTTCCCACATTGGGCCGTCCCACAATGGCGACCATTGGTTTCATCCGCTATCACGTCCTTCCTCCCTGAAGGGGCAAAACAATCCAGTATCAAAAGTATTATAGCCAGAAAATGGGCAAAAGTAAAGAGCCTGCTTTCCGGCAGGCTCTTTGCTTTCCGCGTTCACCAAATTACTTGGCGGCTTCCGGCTGGGCGGACTCCGTCTTGGCATAGCTGCGGCCATTGTACTTACCGCAGGCGGGGCAGATGCGGTGGGGCAGGCGATATGCACCGCACTCGCACTTGATCAGGCCGGGAGCGACCAGCTTCCAGTTGGCACGGCGCTTGTCGCGTCTGGCCTTGGATACTTTACTCTTAGGGACTGCCATCTATGACACCTCCTCATTCACCTTTCGGAAATTGACTGGTTTGGTTCGCCGGTCACTCCAGCAACGACGCCAGAGCGGCCAGACGAGGGTCTATGTCGGGCTTGCACTTGCAGGGCTCCGTATTCAGGTCGGCGCCGCACTTGGGGCAGATCCCCTTGCAGTCCTCCCGACACAGATTCTTGATGTCCATCTCCAGAATGAACTCGGTGGTCATGACCTCTCCGACATCTAAGATGGAGCCGTCTAGGAGAATGATGTCGTCATCCTCCTCGTCCTGCAGCTCGGTTGCCAGCATCCGCTGCACGTCCACCGTTTTGACCCGCTGGAAGGGCCTTCCGCAGCTGTCACAGCGCAGATGGAGATTGCTGGACGCTGTGGCCTCCAATTCCAGAAGCCCCGCCCGGTTCACCACCTGTCCCCGGACATGTACCGGCTCGCAAATGGGCTTTTCCCCATAGAAGTCCAGGTCGGAAAGATCCAGAGAGAAGTCAAAGGTTTTTACACCACCCGGTACTTGGATGATGTCACGCAGATCAAGACGCATAGCACACCTCGCATAACGACACAATTGAGATTATAAACGGAACCTCTCCAGGTGTCAACCCTTTTTTGCCGGTCTTGGAAAGTATTTTTCCTTTCCACTGCCCTTCTGCCGGCGGAATTCTGAACGAATTCTGAAACTACTCCAGTAGTATTGACAATCCACCCGGCGCAGCGTATGCTATTATCATACTATTGCAATAGTTTGCCCTGTAAGGGACGGAAAGGAAGTGGCCCGGATGGCAATCAAGCTGTTTGACTCGGAGCTGAAGGTAATGGAGGTACTCTGGGATCGGGGAGATCTGACCGCCAAGGAGCTGGCCGGGATCCTCGGGGAAGAGATCGGCTGGAATGTGAATACCACCTATACCGTCATCAAGAAATGTGTGGCCAAGGGGGCGATTCAGCGGACGGAGCCCCGGTTCCACTGTCACCCCCTGGTCACCCGGGAGGAGGTGCGGCAGTATGAGGCCGCCGCCCTGGTGGATAAGGTGTTTGACGGCTCCCCCTCCCTGCTGTTCGCCTCTCTGCTGGAGGGGAAGAAGCTGCCTCAGGAGGAGCTGGAGCGGCTGCGCAGAATGGTGGAGGAACTGAAATGAGCCTCATCGAGATGAGCCTATCCGGCTCGGCCATGATTCTTCTGGCCCTGACCCTGCGGCTGGGACTGAAGGGGCGGCTCCCCGGCTGGCTGATGCCTGCTGTCTGGTGGGCGACAGCGGCCCGGCTGCTTCTCCCCTTTGAGATTCCCACACCCTGGAGCATCTACAATCTGCTGGAGCGGGAGACGGTTTCAGAGACCGCCCTCCCCCTGCCGGATGCCGGGGCGGCGGCCGGACAG
>CAMELY010000198.1 GCA_945926565.1 uncultured Clostridia bacterium
AAAAGTACCGGGAGCTTTCCCGAAACACACCCAAATCCACCCTTCTCAACGACCTGTGAACCATCACTTCCCTCTTTCAGCTGCCCGCCTTGGGCGCCTGCAGAAGGATGCCGTCCTGAGCCGCTACCTGTTTTTCAAAGTCGCAGCCGGCCAGGCGCAGGCGAAGCCGCTGAACCTGCGGTGAGCGGTTGAGACAGACAACAAGATAGTCCTCCTCTGTCTCCAGGAGCCGCACCGTCATCCCGCTGCTCTCCAGGGACTGAATTGCGGCATAGCCGTTTGGATCAAAGAACGGAGCAAGGAAGTCCCGGGTCTCCGGGCTCCGGTCCTGCCAGTATTGATGGCCCACAAAGCCCCCCAGCCAGACCGCCGTGCCCCGGCCGTAGGGGCGTTCCACCGCCGCAGGCATGCCGTTCTCAAAACGGGCAATGATCTTGCAGTCATCCCCAAGTTGAGAAAATCCCTGACAATAGAACCCGCTGTCAAATCCTGCCTCAGAGGCACAGGCGTGCCAGATTCCATTTGGCTTCTCCAAAAAGACGCCCTGCATCCCAAAGAGTTCCCGCAAGAATGTTTGCTCCATGTCCAGTTCGCCGTTTTCCCAATACATTCCGGCGCCGGCCTCCACTATGAGCTTACCGCCGGCGGCGGTATATGCGAGAAGGTGTTCCCTCTCCTCCTGAGACAGGCTGAGCGTCATCGGCAGGTAAAGGCTGCGCACTCCCTCCTCATAGAGGGAGGAGGCATAGTCAGCATGGACGAATCGGCTGGGCACCCCCGCGTCCTCCAGCAAACGCCAAATACCCTGGAAGCTGAGATTATAGCTCCGCTCATCTCCCATGGCATAGCACAGGAGATCCGCGTTTCTTGAGAGATAGATGGCGTTGGCGGCGCCGCAGCGCCGAGCGGCATCCAGCTGGGCGGTGGAAAACTGTCGGGCACAGGCTCCCGCTGCCAGAGACCGTGGGGTATCGCTGCCATCGAAATTGACCAGTCCGAAACCGGGAGACTCCATCCCCGCCGGTTCCGCGGCGTACTGCCAATAGACTGTTCCCTTCCCTCCTGCGGCGATGACATTCCAGTTCCACTGGCGCACGTCCTGTGCTGTCGGGACATATCCGCCCAGGAGGCCGGCCTTACCAGCTCCCCCCTGCAGCTCTACCTGATAAAAGGGTTTGTCCCGCGCCGCCGCCGCGATGATCTCCGCATTGATAAAGTGTCCCCAAACGTGCTCTTCTCCCATGAGCCACAGGGGGAAAGAACTCAGCCCGAAGATATCCACCTCTCTGGCCAAGAGGAACTCATCCCCCAGCTCATTGCCGAGCCCTCCCTGGTTGTTCGCGCCCATATAGGCGGAAAACGCAGTATGGGTCTGAATGAGCTTATTCGGAGCGCCCTCCCTGGCCGCTTGGACCCGGTCCCGCAGCCACTGGGTCAGATTTTCCAGCCAGAATCTCCGCCAGTCTATCATGTCCGCCCCAGTACCGAAGCGCCGGGGAGGCTCCACCTGGCTCCAGCTGGTATACGCCCGAAACCAGGCCCTGTTCAGCCCTTCCAGCGTCTCATACCGGTTCCGGAGCCACTGGGTAAAGCGTTTCCGTGAATGTTCACAATAGCAGAGCAGCTGCCCGGAATAGTCAAACATAGGCTCTAAATGGGGCTCATTCCAGACGTCGAACGCCACTACATAGGGATTGTCTGCGAAATGCCGGGCTGCCGCCCGGATGAAGCTGCAGATCATCTGCTGTCCTTCCGCGCTGTCCGGACAGAGTCCAGGCCAGCCGGCAGAGGGGATATTGGCCGGCCCGCTGTAGCGCAGGATCTCCCCCTGGGCTGTCTGGTAAAAAAGATCTTCCCGGTCGCCGGTCCAATAGGGAGCGCCTTCAGGGATGAGGTTGAGCACCACCTGCAGGCCATGCTTTCCACTCAGCGCCACCAGCTCATCCAGCTCATCGAAGTCAAAAACGCCGGGGCTGCACTCCACCCAATTCCATACTACCCAGTGCTTTACCGTGTTGAATCCAAGAGATCGAATATGCTCCAGATCCAAGTCCCATTTGTCTTTGCCTGGAAATGGAGGACGATAGTACTGTGCACCAAAAAACATCTGTATCCTCCCGTATAAAGATCACTATGCGTTCGGCCGCTGGTTTATCAGCCCTTGACCGCACCGGCTGTCATACCGCTGACCAGATACTTCTGCATCAGGAAACCCACCACGATGACAGGCATCATTGTGATGGTGGCGGCAGCGCTGCTTTTACCCCAGTCTACCGAAACAGCACCCACAAATTTGCCGATTCCCACCGGCAGGGTGTAAAAGTCCATGGTGGTCAACTGCAGAGAAAAGAGCAGCTCATTCCATGAGTACTGCATGGAGAGAATGAGCGCTGAGCCAATGGCCGGCGCCAGCATGGGGATGAGAATGCGCCAAAATATTTGCATACGCCTTGCGCCATCCAGCATAGCGGACTCCGTGATCTCCACCGGGATATCCCGCATGAAGCCCAGCATGAGCCAGATGACAAACGGAAGATTCACAGAGCAGTGCGCCATGATGGGCCCTAACCAGCT
>CAMELY010000199.1 GCA_945926565.1 uncultured Clostridia bacterium
CTGCCGGGAGGCCTCCTGCGCCTTCTCTCCCATATCTTCCCAGTAAGGGGGCACGTCCTGGAGCCGGTCCAGGGCCTCCTGGATCTTCCCAGAGGCCGCCGTTATATGCTCCAACGCATCCTCCAGCTGCTCCATCAGCTTCTGGAGGCTCTCCTCATCCCCTGTGGCTCCCGGCAGCAGACTCGCGCCGGTGCCGCGGGCCGTGTCCACCGCCGACGCGCTCTCCCGCAGCGCCTTCCCCACCGTTTCCAGGGATGCCGCCGCGTCTGCCGTATCCTGCCAGCCAGGTTGGCCATCCAGGTCCTCCGCCGCGTCCGCCACTTTGTCCACGGACTCCGCCGTTGCCTCCAGTGCCCCGGACAGCTCTCCCAGGGCCTCGTCTAGTTCCTGTTCCGCCTCTCCGGTCTCCTGCTCCAGGCCCACGGCCTCTTTCAAATGTTCCATGGCCTCGCTCACAGCGGCCATGGTCTGTTCCATCTGGTCAAAGGCGTCCTTCAGCTCCTCCAGAGCCTCCCGGAGCACCTTCGCCCCCTGATAAGCAGAGTCTCCAGCCTCCTCCAGGGTCTTCAGAGCCTCCTCCAGCTGACCGACAGCATTGCCCACCTGACCGGTGCCCCCCTCCAGGTCCTCCAGCACCGGCACAGACTGGTCCAGTACCCGGGAAATGCGGGCACCGAGGTCATTCACTGTGTCCACGGTGCCGTCGCCCCACGTCTCCAGGTCATCCAGCAAACCACCCACGTCGCCCCGGGCGCTGTCCGTCAGGTCGCCTACGGCGGTCAGATGAGCAGACAGCTGCTGGCGGGAACGATCCGTGTTGTCCAGGGCATCCCCCATCAGGCTTTGCAGCGTCGATAACTCCTCCGCCAGTTTCTGCAGGGTATCCTCCTGGAAACGCAGTTGGGTATAGGGCTCCATCTGGCCGATGACGCCGCCTACTTCCTTCCGGCCCCGGATATTGCCGTGGTTGATACAGTCGTTGACATAACCCGCCTGCCGTCCCGCGATGCCGCCCACATTGTAGCCGGTATGGGGGTATCCCACATCACCGAAGTTAACGCAGCCCTGCAAAACGCCCTTGGAATACCCCACGATGCCGCCGGTGTCGGTGCAGGCCGGGATGTTCTCCGTGCTGTTCAGGTTTCCCCAGTCGATGCCGTCCAGGTCCGGGGACACCTCCTCGCTGCGGGTGTTGACCTTGGCCTTGTTGGTGCACTGGATGATGCTGCCGTAATTTTCCCCGGCGATGCCCCCGGTGAAATGCTCGCCAGAGATCACGCCGGATGACGTGCAGTTGATGATCTCACCGGCGGCCTCGTTGATGCCGGCAATACCGCCCACCCGGTCCGAACCGTTCACCGAACCGGAAACACTGCACTGGGCGATGGTCCCCCGGTTGACCCCCGCGATGCCGCCGAAGCCGCTCCAGTCCCCGGACACGCTCACCGTGCAAGACACATTCAGATTCTTGACGATGGCCCCCTCCTGGATGTACCGGAACAGCCCCCGGTGAGAGCCCTCACCCTCCAGTTTCCAGCCCCGGATGGTGTGGCCTTGGCCGTCAAAGGTGCCGCCGAAGGTAGGAATGCTTTTCTCCCCCGTCAGGTCCAGGTCACAGTCCAGCACCACGGTCTTTCCCTGAGACCAGGTATCCAGGCGGCAGTTCTGCACCAGGCGGTGCCAATCGGCGGCGGAGCCGATGTGGATATCTCCGTCCAGCGCCAGGGCGGCCGGTGCCAGGCTGCCCAGCAGCAGGCACAGGCAAACCAGTACCGCCGTCAGACGGCGCAGGCCTTTATGGTTTTCTTTCATCAGGGACCACCTCCTCCGTGTTTTCCTGCAGGGCACCCACATCCACCACGGCGGACAGGGTCCCGTGAATGACGCCGTTCATCTCCGCGTCCACCATGCCATTGACATAACCCCGGACGCGGCCCCTGACCACCATGCTGCCCTGCCGCTCCGTCCGCGGAGGCAGGGGCACCTTCAGGGCAAAGACCGTCTTTTCAATGATGGTGTCTCCCAGCAGCAGGATCTGGGGCAGCACCCCCAGGACCAGCAGCATGGAGATCACAGTGCCCCGGCCCAGGCACTCTCCGATGGCTGTAATGGCAGCCTCGGAAGTCAAAAAGCAGATCAGCGTACCGGCCGACGCCAGGATGGTGCCGGAGGTCACAATGGTTGGGAAGGCCAGATTCAGGGCCTCCACAATGGCCTCACGGCAGCTCATGCGCTGCTTCAGCTCCATGTAGCGGCTGGAGATCACGATGGCGTAGTCGATGTTGGCGCCCATCTGGATGGAGCTGACGATCAGATAACTCATAAAGAACAGGTTCTTATGCATCAGGTACGGGAAGGAGAAGTTGATCCAGATACTGCCCTGGATGACCAGAATCAGCAGCACCGGAAGCCCCGCTGAGCGGAAGGTGAAGATCAGCACGATAATGACGAACAGGGCCGACAGAATGCTGATGAGCACATTGTCCCCCTCGAAGGAGGAAGCCAGATCGTGATCGCTGGTGGAGTCGCCCACCAGATACACATGGTCATAGTACCGCTCGCCGATCCGGTGC
>CAMELY010000200.1 GCA_945926565.1 uncultured Clostridia bacterium
GTCTGTGCTATACTGATTGGGAATGTCAACCTGGAGGTACCGCCTATGTCCTCTCCCCTGCTCACCCTCATCCGCCGGAACGACTGGGGCCCCTATCAGCCTCTCATGGATCGCCTGGCCCGTTGGGAGGGCTGGCCTCTGTTTCTGGACAAGCTCACAAATCTGAAGCGGGACGCCCTCTACCAGAGCCCCATCCACGGCCCCGGCCACATTGAGCGCACCATGCTCCACGGGGCCTTCTGCGCCATGGAGGAGCCGCTCGGCATGGAGGATGCCGCCCTGCTGCTGGAGTGCTGTGCCTATCACGATGTGGGCCGGGTGAACGACCGGCTGGATCACCTCCACGGCCACCGCTCCGCCCAGTTCCTGGACTGTCTCACTGGCCGCTCGGGGGAGGAGCTCACCATGATGATGGCCGCTGTGGACGCCCACTCCCGGCCGGAGGCCCAGCTGGAGGACACCCTGCGCCGCTACTGCCCCGCGGACTGGAACCGCACCCTCACCCTGGCCCAGCTGCTCAAGGACGCGGACGGCCTGGATCGGGTGCGGATCTGGGATCTGGATGTGCGCCACCTCCGCCGGGAGGCCAGCCGGGAACGGGAGGATTTTGCCGAATACCTGTTTCAGGTCTACCAGCGGGAGATTCACGCCTCCACCACCCCACCCTTCGACCAGGCGCTGCTGGACAAGCTGGCAGCCAAAAAAGAGGCCCGTGATCGGGCCAGAGGGAGGCGGTAATATGGCCCGGGAACTGAGCCGCTGCCAGCTCATTGAGCGCAGCATCATCAAAAAGTATCGGGAAGAGCTGTGGAACCCCTTCATTCTGGCGGTGAAGCGGTATGAGCTGGTCAACGAGGGAGACAAAATTGCCGTCTGCATCTCCGGCGGCAAGGACTCCATGCTGCTGGCCAAGCTGATGCAGCAGCTGGAGCGGGTGAGCATCGTCCCCTTCCAGGCGGTCTATCTGGTGATGGACCCGGGCTATGCTCCGGAGAACCGGCAGAAGATCATCGACAACGCCGCCCTCCTCCAGGTGCCCATCCGGATCATGGACTCCAATATCTTCTCGGTGGCCAACAGCACCGACCACTCCCCCTGCTACCTCTGCGCCCGGATGCGCCGGGGCCATCTCTACTCCATGGCCCGGGAGCTGGGCTGCAACAAGATCGCCCTGGGCCACCATTTCTCCGACGTGGTGGAGACCACGGTGATGGGCATGCTCTATGGCGGCCAGCTCCAGGCCATGATGCCCAAGCTCCACTCCACCAATTTTAAAGGGATGGAGCTGATCCGGCCCATGTACTGCATCCACGAGGAGGACATTATCGCCTGGGCCCGGTACAACGACCTCCACTTTCTCCAGTGCGCCTGCCGCTTTACCGAGCAGGCCGCCCAGGGACAGGGCAGCTCCAAGCGCCAGGAGGTGAAGCAGCTGCTCCGCCGCCTCCGTCAGGACAGCCCCCAGGTGGAGAAAAACGTCTTCCGCGCCATCCACAATCTCCAGCTGGACACCTTCCCCGGCTACAAGACCGGGGGTGTGGAGCACAGCTTTCTGGAGCACTACGACCAGGGCCCGGCCGGCCCCGACTTTGATGAATAAGGAGAACCCTATGGATCACACAATAACCTCCGGTACGCCCGCCGCCCAGGAGATGTTCCTGCTGAAAATGGGCGAGATCGTCCTCAAGGGCCTCAACCGCAAGAGCTTTGAGCAGCGCCTGATGGGCAACCTCCAGCGCCGTCTCCATCCCTACGGCAAGTTCCGGGCCTACGCCCGCCAGTCCACCATCTATGTGGAGCCGCTGAACGAGTTCTGCGACCTGGACGGGGCCTGGGAGGGCCTGAAGCAGGTCTTCGGCATCTCCGGCCTGTCCCGGGCCAGGGCCTGCGAGAAGAACAAGGATGCCTTCTTCCAGACCGCCCGCTCCTATTTGAACGACCAGCTCCGCAGCGCCAAAACCTTTAAGGTGGAGACCAAGCGGGCGGACAAGTCCTTCCCCATGACCTCCATCCAGCTGAGCCAATATGTGGGAGGTCTCCTGGCCGAGGCTTATCCCCACCTGACGGTGGACGTCCACAACCCGGAGCTGGTGGTGCACCTGGAGGTGCGGGACTTCGCCGGCTACGTCCACGCCAATCCCGAGCCGGGGGCAGGCGGTCTGCCGGTGGGCTCCGGCGGCCGGGCGGTGGCCCTGCTCTCTGGCGGACTGGACTCCCCGGTGGCCTGCTATATGATGGCAAAGCGGGGCCTGGCTCTGGAGCTGGTGCATTTCTTCTCCTACCCCTACACCTCGGAGGAGGCCAAGGACAAGGTGCTGGAGCTGGCCCGGCTGATCAGCCCCTACTGCGGCCGGATGACGGTGAACATCGTCCCCTTCACCAAGATTCAGGAGGATCTCCGCCGCAACTGCCCGGAGCCCTACTTCACCCTGGCCATGCGCCGGTACATGATGCGCATCTCCGAGATGGTGGCCCGTCGGGTGGGAGCCAACGCCCTGGTCACCGGCGAGAGCTTGGGCCAGGTGGCCAGCCAGACCATGGACGCCATGGCGGTCACCGGGGCGGTGTG
>CAMELY010000201.1 GCA_945926565.1 uncultured Clostridia bacterium
CCTCGATCACGGTGCCGTCCAGGTCCGTCACCAGCAGCATGTCCGGGGTCATCCGTCCCTTGCTGACACCGGAGGGTGTGATGAGCAGGCGGCCCTCGCCTACCCTCACGGAGATGTTGCCGTCGTTGGCGGCCACATAGCCCCGGTCATACAGGAGTTTCCCTACCCGACAGACGGCCTCCCGTTCTTCCTGAAAAGTCATACTCACACCCGGCGGATGTAGTCGGCCTTCCGGGGCTTGGCTGCGGGGACGGGACCGTCGGCATAGCCCAGGACGCAGATGCCCACACCCCGGTATTTCTCGTCCAGGCCCCACTTTTTCAGCACTTCCTTACCGGCGGGCATATCGAAATACTCCTTGGCACGGTTGATCCAGCAGGAGCCCACACCGATGGACGCGGCGGCGATCATCAGATTGCCCATCACCAGGGAGCCGTCCTGGAGCCAGTTGGCGGCCTCGCCGTCGGCCAGCACCACCACCGCCGTGGGCGCCCCGTAGAAGGGGTCCGCGCCGGGCTTGCCCTGGATCTCCGCGTTGGCCTTGGACAGCATGGAGATGGTCTCCTGATCCTGCACCACCACCATGACGGCGGACTGCAGGCCCTTGCCGCTGGCAGCCCAGGTACCGGCCTCCAGAATCGCGTCCAGCTCCTCGTCCTTGATCTGCTCCGCCTTGTACTTGCGGATGCTGCGGCGCTCTTGCAGGACCTTCAATGTTTCATTCATCATTGTCATAAACCCCCTTCGGTTTTTTCTCAGTGTACCGCAATTTCGGCCGCCGTGCAAGAGGTGTGTCCGTGGTTGACATAAAGCAATTGGGGGTGGTATCATTTTCTCAAATCGTACAAGGAGGGATCCTTTTGAACACAAAATATCTGTCCTGCCTTTTGACGCTGTGTCTGGTGTTTTTGACCGGGTGCGGGTCAAAGCAGGCAGGGTCTCCTGCGGAGCAGCCGGAAGCTCCTGTTGAGGAAGAGGTAGCCGTCCTCCCCGACGCGCTGCCTCTGGACCTGACGTTCGCCAGCGGCGCGGGCGCCTGGTGCACAGGTCTCACACTGGAGCGGGACGGTTCCTTTACCGGAGTATATCATGACTCCGAAATGGGCGACCAAGGGGAGGGCTATCCCAACGGCTCCTGCTACATCTCCACTTTCAGCGGCGGCTTCGGAGACATCCGCCAGGTAGATGACCATACCTGGGCTATGACGTTGAAGGAGTTGACAGTCCAGGAGACTCCCGGCGAGGAATGGATCGAGGACGGCGTCCGCTACATCGCCTCTGAGGCTTACGGGTTGGATGAGGGTACGGAGTTTCTCCTTTATAGCCCGAAGACTCCCACAGAAGGACTGAACGAGGAGTTTTTGACCTGGCGGCCCAGTTGGAACGTGGAGGACACCGGCACGCTGAACTGCTGGGGCCTTCTGAACCAGGAGATGGGCTACGGCTTCTTCACCTATTCATGACCCTTTTTCCAATTTTTTCTCAAAAAGGGCTGGTTTTTCTCCTATCTTTTCTGTATGATATAGCATCATACCAGTTAAGGAGTTGACCCGCTATGCCCCAGCCCCTCTCCACCCGCACCGCCAGCTTTACCGACTCCGTCATCCGCCGGATGACCCGGGTCTCTTTGCAATATGACGCCGTGAACCTGTCCCAGGGGTTCCCTGACTTCGATCCGCCCCAGGCCATTCTGGACCGTCTGGCAGAGGTGGCCCATGAGGGCCCCCACCAGTATGCCATCACCTGGGGCGCCCAGAACTTCCGGGAGGCACTGGCAAAAAAGCAGAGCCATTATATGGGCCGCTCCATCGATCCCAACAGCGAGATCGTGGCCACCTGCGGCTCCACCGAGGCCATGATGTGCGCCATGATGACCGTCACCAACCCCGGTGACAAGGTGATCGTGTTCTCCCCCTTCTATGAGAACTACGGCGCCGACACCATCCTCTCCGGCGCGGAGCCCATCTATGTGCCCCTGGTACCTCCCACCTTCACCTTTGACCCGGAGGTGCTGGAGGACGCCTTCCGCCAGCATCCCAAGGCGCTGGTGCTGTGCAACCCCTCCAACCCCTGCGGCCGGGTGTTCACCCGGGAGGAGCTGCTGGTCATTGCAAACCTGGCTGAGAAATACGACACCTACGTCATCACCGACGAGGTGTATGAGCACATCGTCTACGCGCCCCATACCCATACCTATTTTGCCACCCTGCCGGGGATGTGGGAGCGGACCCTCTCCTGTTCCTCCCTGTCCAAGACCTACTCCATCACCGGCTGGCGGCTGGGCTACATCATCGCCCCGGCGGAGATCATCGAGCGGGCCAAGAAGGTCCACGACTTCCTGACCGTGGGCTGCGCGGCGCCGCTGATGGAGGCCGTCATGCCCGCCCTGGGCTTTGGTCAGGACTACTACGACGACCTGCTTGCCAAGTACACCCATAAGAAAGAGCTGTTCCTGCGGGGGCTGGATACCCTGGGCATCACCCACAACGACCCCCAGGGCGCCTACTACGTCCTGCTGGACATCAGCGATTTCGG
>CAMELY010000202.1 GCA_945926565.1 uncultured Clostridia bacterium
TGCAGTCCATGATGCGCTGGCGGCTCTCCTTGGCGCCCCAGGACATGTGGGGGGTAATGATGCAGTTCTTGGCCTTCAGCAGCGGGTTGTCGCCCCGGATAGGCTCGGTGGAGACCACGTCCAGGCCGGCGGCGGCCACCTTGCCGGAGTTCAGCGCGTCGGCCAGGTCCTGCTCCACCACCATCTGGCCGCGGCTGTTGTTGATGATGATGACGCCGTCCTTCATTTTGGCGATGTTCTCCTTGTTGATGATGCCGGTGTTGAAGGGGAACAGAGGCATCTGCAGCCCCAGAACGTCAGACTGGGCAAACAGCTCGTCCAGCGTCACGTATTCCACGCCCAGCGCGTGAGCGGCCTCGGTCTCCCGGGCATCATAGGTGATGACTCGCATGCCCAGGGCCTTGGCTACCTCGGCCGTGTGGATGCCGATGTTTCCGCAGCCCAACAGGCCGTAAGTCTTGCCGGCCAGCTCGATGAGGGGATAATCCCAGTAGCACCAGTCGATGCAGTTCTCCCACTTGCCCTCATGGACCGTCTGGTCGTGATGGCCGATGTGATGGCAGACCTCCAGCAGCAGGGCGATGGCGAACTGGCTGACGGAGCGGGTGCCGTAGACAGGGACGTTGGAGACGGGGATACCCCGCTCCTTGGCGCAGGCCACATCCACCACGTTATAGCCGGTAGCCAAAAGCGCCACATACCGGATGGAGGGGCAGGCGTCGAAGACCCGGCGGGAGATGGGAGTCTTGTTGGTGATGACCACCTCGGCATCTCCGATGCGGGAGATGATCTCAGCCTCGTCGGTGAGGCTGGTGCGGTCATATACCGTCAGCTCGCCCAGGGCCTCCAGGCCGCTCCAGCTCAGATCACCGGGGTTTTCCGTATAGCCGTCCAGAATGACGATCTTCATATTTGAATACCTCCTCATGATAAATACGGCCGAGGCCGCTGGTGTTTCTGACTTGATTATAACAAAAGATGTATTGTAATTTTTATAAATTTAAAGTATAATTATTATAAAAATTACAGGGAGGCGGCAATTGTGCAGATCACCCAGCAGGAAGCCCAATCAATCGTGGATGAGATGAAGGCTTCCATCCACCGGGATATCAACATCATGGATGAAAGCGGCCTGATCCTGGCCAGCACGAACCCTGCCCGGCGGGGACAGCTCCATCAGGGTGCTCTGCGGATCATCCGGGAGGGGCTGTCCTCCCTGATCATTTGGAAGGACGAGCCGGAGCAGGGCGTCCAGTGGGGCATCAACCTGCCGGTGGCGGTCAACGGGCGGCTGGAGGGTGTCATCGGCATCACGGGAGACCCCAGAGAGGTCTCTGTTTTCGGCGATGTCATCAAGCGGATGACGGAGGTCATGCTGGAGAGCGTGTACCAGCGGGAGCAGTCCGACCTGCTGGACCAGGCCCGGGGGCTGTTTGTGGAGAATTGGCTTTTTTCCGAGGAGCCGGACTGGACAGAGCTGGAGCTGCGGGGCCGGCTGCTGGGACTGGACATCAACGCACCTTACACCGTGGCCCTGCTGGAGCCGGCGGAGGAGAAGGCCGGACACCCGGAGGAAATGCGCAGCAGTCTGCTGCTCCAGATGATCCGGACCCATCTCCGGGAGAGCGGTGGGCATTTCTGCGCGGTAGTCCGCAGCAAGATCATCGTGCTGCTGTGCAGAACGGACCGGGGGCAGGCCTTTGAAAAGATCCGGCGGATCTGTCAGGATATTGAGAGCTACCAGGGCCTGGGGATCGCTGCGGGGATCAGCGATATCTCCATGGGCGCGGAGGACCTGCGCCGCTGCTATCTGGAGGCGCGGACAGCCAGTACCGTAGCGGTTCAGTATCCGGCGGGTCGGGTGCTGTTTTACGACCAGGTCTCTCTGGAATTCATCCTCCAGAGTATTCCGCCCTCCATCAAGCAGGACGTCCGGGGACTGGTGTTCTCCTCCTGCACGCCCCGGGAGGAAAAGGAATTCACAGAGACGATCCGCCTGTATTTTGACCAGGGAGGGGATATCCAGCGGTGCGCGAATATGCTGTTCCTGCACCGCAATACCTTTCAGTACCGCATGGACCGGGTGAAAAAAAGGACCGGCTATGACCTGCGGGTGCCGAAGGATGGGCTGCTGCTGTTTCTGGCAACGCAGTCTGTGTAAACTGGGGGAAAGATTCCACATTCTCCATTGACAATCCCGCCAAAATCGTATAGAATACCTCTGCATACAGCGAAGATGCGGAGAAGTACGCGAAAACGCCCTGCCAAGAGAACCCCTGGCTGGTGGAAAGGGGAGAGGGCGCCCGCCGAATACACCGCGGAGCTGGCACCCCAACGGCTTTTTCCAAAAGCCCAGTAGGCGTGCTCCGGGTGCGCCCGTTACCGCGCGGGAGTGTGTTGGCACTCCACGAGGCCGTTTCCGTGAGGGGACGGCGAACCAGAGGTGGTACCGCGAAAGCTTTTCGCCCTCTGTCCCTGCCGGGACGGGGGCTTCTATTTTGCCCCTTTCGGCAAATAATACGTTGCAGAACA